>JAQVNO010000189.1 GCA_028703095.1 Bacteroidales bacterium | reverse complement strand
TGAATATATACGTGCAGAATATTATGGAATGTTATCTGACAATAAAACAGTTTACATTTATGACACGAATTCTTCGGGTAAGCTTCGTAAATATCAATACGATACGATTAAAAACAAGCTTGAAATAGAAGAAGAAGTTACGTTTAAGCCCACCAGCGTTTTTCTAGCTCACGGTACCGTGTTGGATAATGGATTGATCGCCGGTAATGCTGCTTTCAGACAAAGTTCTGGTTCATCCCTGACGATTCTTAACAAGAATGGAGATATATTGTCCGAGATAGTCCGTTTTCCGGATGAAGCGCACAAAACAAAAGACCTTCGGCGATATGCCGGAAACTTAAGTTCTTATGGAAACCTTTTTGTATATACAGTTTCGAGATTTGGTTATATTGCTTTTTATGAAGTCACTCAAGACGGAAGTGCATCGTTAAAATGGGAACATTATTTGGAAAAGCCTCTATATAAAAGCGACAAATCATTAGATCTTAGAAATTTAAAGAGAGGATTCATAAACACAACAGTATCAAAAGATTATGTATTTTGTTCTTATTGTGGTAAAAAAAACGATGATTCTTTTTCTTCAGAAACTTTGTTGGTTTTCGATCACAAAGGAAAATTGTTGAAGAATTATGCCTTGGATAGGAGTATTTACCGCATTGCTGTATCACCTGATGGTAAAACAATATATGCTGGTGTTGGCTCTCCCGAAGCCGGCATCGTGCGCTTTTTCCCGGATTTGAAATAAAACCGATCCTCTATTTGTACGATAAGCATGAACAAAAATTGTTTTCTTCTTTTCTGCATTTTCTTATTTTCTGTAGGTCTTTGTACTTCTTGTTTGGAAGTATCCAATCGGCAGATGGTTAAAGAAATAGCGGGTGATAACTATCAAGAGTTAAAACGGGTGTTGACACATTATCGAGGACAAGGGGAAAAATTAAAGGCAGCAAAATTTCTTATCAACAATATGGGACATGCTTTTTCGATTTCACCTGCAGCAGTAGCTTACCGCGAAAAGCTGTTGTCGTATGTGCAAAAACCCAATTGTGATTCTGTATGGTTTGCGGTGGAAGACAGTTTGGGAGGAAGTGGCCGTAAAACTTGTTACGATGCTTCCATTATTAAATCCGATTATATTATTGCAACTATTGAAGAGGCCTTTGCATCTTGGGAAAGTGCACCTTGGCACGATGAGATTGATTTTGAGACGTTTTGTCAATTTATTCTTCCTTACAGAGTGTCGAATGAGCCACTTTCGGAATGGCGGAAATATTTAAAGGATAAATACGCACATTTAATACAAGGAATAACAGATCCCAAACAAGCATACGGTGTACTATACCGATATCTGATAAAGACTTTTGAAACCAAATCATTGAAATATCCTTATACGCCAGATGTGTTATTGCTGGATAAGCATATGCAGGGAATCTGTGCTCAACGCTGCATTTATATCGTTTCTGTGATGCGGGCCCTGGGCATTCCGGCATCCTATGATTTTATCCATTATTGGGCAAATTACAGCACCTCGGGTCATTCCTGGGTCTGCTATACGGGCGAACCGGGAAAAACATACACGATGATTAATTCGGATACTATTCCATTGGAAAACAATGATTTTGATGCGTCTATCATAAGAGCTCCGTGGATACCTAAAGATTTTAAATATAAGGTTGATACTCTAAAGCGGGTGTCAAAAGTATATCGTAAAAGTTATGCTTTAGAAACGAATCTAAGGGATATGTCGGACAAAACAGTCCCTTCGTTTTTCAAAAATCCTTTTATGGAAGATGTTTCTGCTACCTATCGTATGACACGACATAGCACGGTAATAAATGCACGGGCAGCAAAAAACATATATCTGTGCACTTTTGCTTCCATTTACGATTGGCAGCCAGTGGTAAAAGGTCGTCAAAATCAAGGAAAATTTACATTTACTAATATAGGTGGAGAAATTGCGTATTTACCTGTTTATTATGATGAAAACAAACAGATGATACCACTCTCCAATCCTTTCGTTTTATCAGAAAAAAATGAACATAAAGTGTTGAATCCAGATTCATTGCATCTTCAAACCATGATATTAAGGCGCAAATATGTCTTGTATGCGCATTGGCTTAGTCGTTGGAGTAAAATGATAAACGCCCGTTTCGAGGCTTCTGATAATCCCGATTTCGAAAATGCTGAATTGCTCAATATAGTTAAGGAAATACCCGATGGTATCACAGGTGTAAAATTCACTCCGTCAAAAGCTTATCGCTATATTCGTGTCCAGGTACGAAAAGATGCCCGACCGGACATTGCCGAAATGCATTTTTATGGAACAGATACACAAAACAAATTAAAAGGGGAATTAATTTATAATGATATTGAATTGGAGAACGTACTAAAAGCAATGGATGGAGATTATACTACACACGGTGGTTCCAAATTGGAGCATTACTGGTTTGGTCTTGACTTAGGAGAAGGTAATAAGGAAAAAGTCTTGTCTGCAGAATTTTGTATGCGTCACGACATGAATATGATAGTGGCAGGTGATGAATACGAGTTGTTTTATTACGACTATG
>JAQVNO010000188.1 GCA_028703095.1 Bacteroidales bacterium | reverse complement strand
TGATATTTATGCTATACTTATTATAGTAGATAATATTGGGGTGATACACATATGAAAAGGTTTTTCCTGTGTACATTATTTGTGGCGTTATTGTTTTTTTGGCGTATTAATACTTTGGCTTTAGATACAGCTTGTACACAAGCTGAAAAAGTAAGATTAAGGGAATTAGTAAATGCTACTCAAATTACATATGAATTTTATGAAGTTGAGGACGAAGACACCGGGTTGTTTCAGGGTTATAAGGTGAGTATTAGTAATTTCAAACCCGATTTTTATGTTTATGATATTTCTAGGGGAACATATTTTGGTTATTCTGGTGATACTAAAGTGACCTCCGATGAATTTGATGGGGGAAAAAATTATAAGTTTCCGTTTTATGCTTCTGATGGCACACCATGTGAAGGTTATCTTATTATGACTAAAAGCCTTCAACTTATACCATATAACCCATATTCAAAAGATCCGCTTTGTGTTGGGCATGAAACTTATGAATTGTGTAAAAAGTTCACTCCAATAAAAATAACTTCCGACAGTGATTTTAAAAACCGTATGAACCAATATATTAAAAGTTTAGATAATAAAAAAAAGGAAGAACCTATAATTGAAAAACCTATTGTTAAGAAAACCATTTGGCAATCAATACTGAGTTTTTTGGTAAACAATTATATGATTTTCTTAATATCAATAATAATTTTAGGCACCGCTGGTATTGTTATAATTGAAGTTAAGCGAAGGAGAAGTATATTATGAAAAAGTTTAATTTGGCTGTTCTTTTATTTGTTACAATGTTTTTTATAGCTCCAAGCAATGTAAATGGATTTCCCGGTGGTTATGCATACGATGTGAATGAACTTTTAATAGAAACAGCGGGAAACAGAAAATATATTGTAATTGATGGATGGGCTGCAATTGATGATAATGTTGGTAATTTAATGAATAATATTAATCCTAAATATACATTAAAATTGATCGGCATGGACGCAAGTGGCAAAAAAGAAGTTGTAACTTCCGCTATATATTCTAATGTTGCCCCTGCGGGAGGGGGGTTCACGGAACCCGGTTCAACGCCACGTGATTATACTAAGGCTTGGTATAGTAGGATGCGACTCGTAGCTAACGACAAGAAGTCACCGTCACCGAGCTACCCTAATGAGGCTAATTCGAATAGGGGAAGATATGTATGTTTAACATATAGTAGAGGAAATCGGTTTTATATTAATATTGATTTTAAATTTAGAATCCCGTTAGAAGATATAAGAATAATTCTTCGAAATAATAATGTTGATGGTGTATATTTCCGTTTAACCGTAGAGACTGTTAAAGGGGAACATACAGTTTTCGGCTTTCCAAGGGGCGAGAATAAACAAACTGAAGAGCCAAAATGTAAACGCACAAGTAAATTTCCCACTTCTAAAGCCAAAAGGGAAATAAATTTAGCAATTAAAGAGAATATGGTTAGTGCCGCAGTTAAGAAAGAACTAGAAGAGCTTAGCTTCATGAATACAGTTTCAAAAATTGTTACAATTACCGAGGATGGATATGTTCAACGAGGAGAGGACATATTCATGTCAGGCAATAAACTATATTATCTTAATAGAGACCCACAACATGGAAAAATAGTGCAAAAGGGTGGGGGGACGGTGTATAATAAAAATGATGGTCACCAGTTAAATGATAAGGATACAAGTTGGCACCTAAGAAGTTTGTATTATCTTGGGAATAGCAAAAGTCTAAAATCGCCCTATAATGTAATTGGCTCCAGGTTACTAAAGGATTTTAAACCAACCCCCGATAATGTAATCAAATATCGTTATTATACTGTCAAGGTTTCTGTGGATCCGGTAGCGTCTGGGTATAATAAAAACATGAAGCATTATTATTATATTCCGGGCAAAATTAGAGTCAAAGATGATCCCAAAAACGGAGTGGTTTCTTACATCCCGGCTTTTTGGGTTGCCAATCCGCAAGGAATTGCAACATATATAACATCTTCGCGATGTGAAAGGTTAGCGTGCAAAAATTTGCAGACAGATTGTCCGGAGGAATGCTGTTCAGAATATTGTAGTGATTCCCAAAATAAGGACAGTGCTTTTTGCAGTAAAATTTGTAATAAAAAGGAAGAGGAGAATTGCGAAAAGTATACCGATCCACAACGAAAATATTGCTGTTTATATCCAAAAGATGAAGATGTGTGCGCTCCTTATTCAGGACAATATCCTAAAAAGGATCCAGTAAACAAACCGTCTACATGTCAATCCGGTGGTCCCGCATCAGTGACTTTCAAATACCCTGAAAAAGGTTGGGGGCATTCTGTTTTAAAAAATGATGCTTGTTTGATAAGCTGCCAAGAGGAATTAACAGCAACCTTTCAACCTTCTCAATACGTTAAAGCTGGGATGGGTTTTACTTATCCGGTGAACATGAATAGTTCAAGGTATTGTACAGCCGAGTACGATAATCTTGGTTGGAAAAAGAAGGTTGACGCAGCTGCTAAAGCTGCTAACACGGCTTACAAAGATATGGTTATAGCTTTAGAAAAAGCGGAGGATTTGGATAATAATAAATGTGGGGGAAAGGAAAGACTGGAAAAA
>JAQVNO010000076.1 GCA_028703095.1 Bacteroidales bacterium | reverse complement strand
CGAATTACAGCGGAACGTCAATTGGATTTTTACGCTTACGATTTATTAATTGAAGATTGACCTTTAAAGATTAATAATCAATCTATCGAAGAAGTAAATTTACAATGGGATGTGCATCATGCATTTCAAAATTTGCAAAAAGAAGCAAAAACAACCGACTATACCAATAAACGTATTTTAAAATCGGGAGAAGCAATCATTTTTGAAGTTGAAAATAGTAGTGTAAAAGAAGATTCTTCATTATTTCCTTTGTTACCTCAAGATATTCAAGCAGCAATAGCAAGGGTACCTGAATGGTTGCATTATGATTTAAAATTTAAATTTAGAATCATAGAAAATACAACACATCGCACTAAAATGGTGAATTTATTAAACGCAACGCCTAAACAATATTTAGATGAAGTGGCATTTATGATTGCCTATTTGCCTTATGAAGTATTGAAAGATAGTCGCTTTACGAACGATTGGGAATATTTAATTAAAAATGTCGAAATGATTTATGCCTTTGCTGATTCATTGAAATATGTACGACTGGTAGAAAAAGGTGATACAAATACAAATGATTGGAAAACGACGACAGAATATAAAATCAAACAAGGAAGTACTTTTATTTGGCGAGAAATAAATCCGTATTATTATTATCAATTCATCGTAATGCCTAAAATTGAACAGGAAGGTTTATATGTAACGGATAATATTTCTTCTACAGGTCAAAGAACTTGGGGATACGGATGGAGAGAATATTTATGGTATGATCCGGATACCACTTACAGTTATCGTCCCGTGAACATTTCAGGTTATAAAATTGTGGATGCTTCTGGTAATTATGATACCATTACCATAGATACCATTCCACGTTTAGGAGAAATTATGCAAATGCCTGACTATTTATGGAATGAATCGATGACAATTTATCTTTTTAACAGAGATTTTAAGGCTACTGATGATGCAATGAATGTATTGGGTAATTGGTGTTCACGATGTATTCCTATGGATGTTACCGATGCAAATGATTATCGACCTTCACAACCTAATCATATTGCTTGGAAACATATTGGAAATTGTCATGAAGATGCGTTACTGGTTGGAGCTGCAGCCAGAACGTGTTTAATACCTTTGATGCATATAGGAGATTTTTGTGATGACCATGTTTGGGGAATGTTTCATGATGGCGGTGATGATATTTGGCATCATTTTGAGTTTTTTAGAGGCGGTTGCTCTCCCGGAAGACCCTATTACTGGGGAATGACAAATATGCAGGAATACGGTCATTATGGATGGAATAGTTCATTGGTTCAAGGGTACATACCTGACGGATCATTGTTTAATGTTTCCGATTGTTATTCTGAAACCCAACCAAGCGCTATGCTTGATTTAACTATAGTTGATTCACTTGGAAAACCCATAGACGGAGTTAGGGTTAATTTATATTCTACTAATACACAATATGGGACTACCTATATCAGATCGGCCGGTTATCTATGGACCGATGCCATGGGAAGAATTCTTACTCCTATTGGAACAGGAAAAAAATATTATATGAAATTATCGCATCCAAAATTTGGATCATTTCCAACAGTAAGCGATCAAGTATATGTACTTATTAATACAAATGCTACAGTGGGTAAAACATATAATCCGACTTTTGTTATGCCCTCTAATCCGAAATCAAGAAGTAGGGTAGAGATGAAAAAAGATGTATATGAAGCAAATAATAGTCTGAAAATTAGTTTTAGTGCAAAAAATATTACCACAGATAAAAATCCTGTCGATGGGCAAGCATCTACTTTCTATGAACGTACAGGCGGGAATGCTTTTCTGAATGCACATATTTTAACAGAAGCAGAAATGAATACTTTTAAATCTTCCGGTATAGCAAGTGTCACGTCTATCTATACCTTCGCACAAAAACCGGACGGAACACTTGAAATTCCTTTACATAAAACAGGGAAAACATTTATTGCATTAACAAATGATTTTAATTATAAAAATTATGTCGAAATTGAATATAGTACCGAAATTGTAAGCGGAGCACAATTTGATGTAAATATCAAAGAATATAATTCCGACAAAGAATATTCTGTATATGTATATCCGAATCCTGCAAGTAATTATCTAATAATAAAATCGTTACATAATGATGTAACCGGCGTTCAACTTGTTGATATTGCAGGGAAAACAATAAAGTCCGTGCAAATAAATGGCAATCAAGAAAATATTTTAGATGTTAGCTATTTAGAACCCGGAATGTATTTTGTTAACATAGATTTAAAAAACGGGAAAATCGTTAAAAAATTCATCAAACAATAATAGTATTTTCGATTTATTATTGATGGATTAAATTAAAAAATCTATAGAAAATTAATAGTTTCTATAGATTTTTTGCTTACTTTTGCAACGCTAAAATCGAAAAAAGATGTAAAATTAACTTAAATTAAGGGAGGGATAAGAAATGATAGAAACATTAAAATTTGAAAAATTAAAATGGCTACATATTCAAAATCCCAGTGATGAAGATTTAAATGTTTTACAGAAAGAATTTGATTTTCACCCTCTTGATATAGAAGATTGCAGAAGTTATACTCAGCGACCTAAAATTGATATTTACGATGATTATTATTTCCTGATTTTACATTTCCCGCATTTTGATAATCTAAAACGTTTTGTAAAAGCAAAAGAAGTAAAAATCTTTTGGGGAAAGGATTATATTATTACTATCGGTCAAGCACATTGGGTGGTTGAAGATTTGTTTAATTATTATAAACGCAATCCGGGAGCCTTTTCTGATTTAATATCAAAATCGAGTGATGCTGTATTGTATACCATATTAAATCGTTTAATTAATGAGTCTTATCTTCTTATTAATCAGGTGGGGCAAGAAATAGATGAAGTTAACAGAAATTTATTCAATAAAAATGCTGAAAAAACCATTGAAAAAATTTCTATTATTCGAAAAAATATTATTCAATTAAATACCATATTTAAACCACAATTACGAGTTTTTCATAAATTTGAATCCGGTGAAATCAAAGGCTATGAATCCAAAGAAGATATGGAAGACTATTGGGGGAATATTTTGGATTTATATCAAAAAATGTGGGATATGATAGAAGATTTTGAAGAATTAACAGATTCATTGTCTTCTATTTTTGGTTTTGTTCAAGCGAATCGAAACAATGAAGTTATGCGTACACTTACCATTATTTCAACCATTGTTTTACCATTGACATTTATTAGTGGATTATATGGTATGAATCTTGCTTTGCCTTTCGATAAAACACCCTTCGCTTTTTGGATAATAATTGGGATATGTATTAGTATCGTTTTGAGTTTAATTATTTATTTCAAAAGAAAAAAGTGGATGTAATTATAACAAACCATTCAAAATCAATTACTCTTATTTAAATTATTTTTAAAAAGAACTTATTTTATTTATATATGGAAATTAAATTAAACACCATCGAAGAAGCACTGGGAGATTTTAAACAAGGAAAATTTCTAATTGTTGTCGATGATGAAGATAGAGAAAATGAAGGAGATTTTATTATCGCAGCAGAAAAATTAACTCCTGAAAAAGTGAATTTCATGATGAATTACGGCAGAGGTGTTTTATGTGCTCCCATAACAGCTGAACGTTGTAAAGAATTAGAACTGGATATGCAAGTTAGTAGTAATACCTCTCTTCATGAAACTCCGTTTACAATTACGGTTGATTTATTGGGTAATGGGTGTTCAACAGGAGTATCCATGTATGATAGAGCGGCTACCATTAATGCATTGGCCAATCCGGCTACAAAACCTGAAAACTTAGGACGTCCCGGCCACATTAATCCTCTACGTGCAAGAGAGGGAGGGGTTTTAATACGAGCAGGACATACAGAAGCTACTGTCGATCTTGCGCGTTTAGCCGGACTTTATCCTGCCGGTGCATTAATCGAAATAATCAATGAAGATGGTTCCATGGCGCGTTTGCCGGAATTAATGGAAGTATCCAAAAAGTACAATATTAAAATCATTAGCATTCAGGATTTAATAGCTTATCGTTTAAAAACAGAAACTTTTATCCGAAGAGAAGAAGAAGTGAATCTTCCAACAGAATATGGAGATTTTAAATTAATAGCCTATTCTCAATTAAATAATAATATTACTCATTTAGCATTAAAAAAAGGTAATTGGGAAAAAGATGAACCTATATTAGTGCGTGTTCATTCTTCTTGTGCAACCGGAGATATCTTCGGCTCTTGTAAATGTGATTGCGGGCATCAACTTCATGAATCCATGAGAATGATAGAAAAAGAAGGGAAAGGTTTAGTATTATACATGAATCAGGAGGGAAGAGGAATAGGTTTGATCAACAAACTGAAAGCCTATCATTTGCAAGAACAAGGTCGAGATACTGTTGAAGCAAATCTGGAACTAGGATTTCGTGCCGATGAACGTGATTATGGCATTGGAGCTCAAATATTGAGAGACCTTAACGCAACAACTATACTTTTGATTACAAATAATCCTACCAAACGTGTCGGATTAGCCGGTCATGGAATTACCATCAAAGATATCGTTCCCCTAATTATTGAACCTAACACATACAACAAGAAGTATTTATTTACCAAACAAGAGAAAATGGGACATAAATTGAATATCAAGAAAAAATAATCTCATGTTTACGCTTATACCTGAGGATATAGAAGCTTATTGTGAATCCCATTCTACCCAACCGGATTCAGTTTTACAAGAATTATATCGGGAAACAAATCTTAAAACAGTAAGACCTCGTATGATAAGCGGTCATAGTCAAGGGCTTTTTTTAGAAATGATAAGCCGCTTGATTCGACCGAAACGTGTACTTGAATTGGGAACATTTACTGCTTATACAACCATTTGTTTGGCTAAAGGCTTAGATAAAAATGGTAGGATTTATACCATTGAAGAAAATCCGGAATTATCCCCCATTATTACTAAATATTTGAAAAAAGAAAAGATAAGTTCTAAAACGAAACTTCTAATCGGAAATGCTTTAACGTTGATTCCATCCTTACATGAATACTGGGATATTATTTATATCGACGCAGATAAAATTAATTATTTAAATTATTATAAAATGCTTCTGCCATTGTTAAATAACAATGGTATAATATTGGTAGATAATGTATTATGGGGCGGAAAAATTTCAAAAGAAATAAAACATTCGGATAAAGACACAAAAGCAATTTCAGCATTTAATGAGTATGTACAAAACGATAAAGGAGTTAGAAATCTTTTACTCCCTTTACGTGATGGAATGATGATGATACAAAAGATACATCAATAATTCCGGAATATTTATTAATTTTAAACATATCAATTTAAATTGAATTCAGCTTGTAAAAATTTTATATACTTTTGTATTTAATTTATTTTAACAAATTTTATTCTTTATGAAAACAAAATTTTATTTTTTAATTATAGCAATGCTTGTTTATACAACAGCTATTTCACAAGAAGTTAGAGATCTTGCAACGACTACCTCTGAAGTGGTTAAAAAAGTAGATACAACGGTGAAAGAAAAAACTTGGATTTTTGGAGGGTCATCACTTATTACTTTCGGACAAGATTATATGGTGAATTGGAATGCCGGAGGTGTGCCTGCTATTAATGTAAAAGGTGTTGGTAACGTTTATTTAAAATATGCCAAAAATAAGATTTTTTGGGAAAATGTTTTGGATGTTAATTATGGAATTCAACGAAATTTTGAAACCAAAATTAATACTAAAACTGATGATAAATTAGAATTTAATACCAATTTCGGATATTTGATCGGAAAGAATTGGAATTTAGGTGCTTTAGTGAAATATCAAACGCAAATGACACAAGGATATAAAAATGATACAATACTTACATCCAACTTTATGACACCAGGATATTTAATTACGTCTTTAGGAATTGAATATAAGAGAACTATGTGGTCATTTTTCATCTCTCCAATTACAGGAAAAACTACTTTTAAAACAGATAATCGTTTTTATCCTATCAATAGTTTTGCTGTGGATTCGGGGAAAAAAGTGCATATTGGTGTGGGTGCTTTTATGAAGGTTGCTTATAAATATGATATTCATCCTAAAATTCATTTAGATACTAAACTTGAACTTTTTTATGATTACATACAACAACCGTATTACCAAGTGGATAATAACAGTCTCAATTTAGATGTTAATTTTGAAATGAGATGGAATTTTATGATTACCAAATGGCTCATGGCTACTTTGTACACAGCCATTATTTATGATTATGATATTCGTTTTCCTGTTTATCAAGCAGATGGAATTACGCCCAAACTTGGATATGATGGAAAGCCAATGACAACAGACCATGTCCAATTTAAAGAAAATTTCGGACTATCGTTTACTTATAATTTTAAAGTTCCCAATAAAGAAAAGAAATAAGTAAGTTTTAAAATATTTATTTATTTTTATCGTTTGTAGCTCAAAGGATTTTAATTCTTTGTTACGATATGAATCATTTATTTGTTCTTAGAAAACAAATAGTAGTTAGTTGTTTTCTTTTATGGTTTTTTATATTTTCAGCATTTTCACAAGTGCAGATGCGGCAATCATTAATTGATTCTTCCGGATTAATAGCTTATGTAAGTGCTAATTATTCCTATAATTTTGTCTTGAAAAATTCCGATTTATATAAAGAAAGCGGTAATTTAATGGGTGTCGGAATGAATTTGAGTTTAAAAACTAAATCTAATTGGACTGTTGAAACCGGATTTAATTATATGTTTGCCGGTAAGGTGAAAGGAGTAGATTCTATGTTTTCTATGATCACCAACGGTGCCGGATTAATTATGGATGGTAATGGTACACCTGCTGACATAGAAATTGATTCCAGAGGATGGTCCTTGCGTTTAGAAGGAGGTAAAATATTTCCTATAAGTAAAAAAGAACAAAATTCAGGTATACATATTAAAGTAGGAGTGGGAGCTATGCAGCGTTTTGTGTTTATTAAAAACCCAGATAACTTGGTCCCTTTTCTTACCGAGGAATATAAAAAAGGTTACGATCGATTAACCCTTGGAATATCATTATATCAATATATTGGATATACCCGTTTGTCGAATACAAAATTTGCTTGCTTTTATGGAGGAGTAGAATTTTATGAAATATTTTCACACCGTCAAAGAGCGTATGATTTTAATTTAATGGGGAAAGATAATCGAAAGTTTTTTGATACGATGATAGGATTAAAGTTCGGATGGATTATTCCGTTGTATAAAAAAGAATATATAGATACTTATTATTTCAGATAAGTATGAGATGGATGTATACACTTGCTATCGGTTTTTATAGTTTTATTATCCGTATTGCTTCGGTTAAAAATAGTAAAGCACGTTTATGGATAAAGGGGAGAAAAAATGTTTTTGATGAACTTTCATTAAAATGTAAATCAAGCGATAATTATATCTGGATACATTGTGCTTCACTCGGAGAGTTCGAACAAGCGCGAGCCTTTATGGAGTTATTAAGAGAGAGAAAACCTGATTTTAAAATAGTGTTAACATTCTTTTCTCCTTCAGGATATGAAGTGCGTAAAAACTATCCTTCCGTTGATATTATCACTTATCTTCCCATAGATACGCCTAAAAATGCAAAAAGGTTTTTATCGATTGTAGATCCTAAATATATCTTTTTTATAAAATATGAATATTGGTTTAATTTTATAAATCAGGCATATAAAAAACATATTCCTTTCTATGTTGTATCTGCTATTTTCAGAAAAAATCAACGTTTTTTCAAATATTATGGTTTTTGGTTTCGCAAAGAGTTAAAAAAAATAACATATTTTTTTACTCAAAATGAAGAGTCGAAAAAATTGCTTCATAGTATTGATATAACTCAATCTAAGGTTTCCGGAGATACTCGTTTCGATACGGTTTCAACATTACAAGCAGTTAAATATCCTATTATAGATACCTTCTGTGAAAATAATCGGATTATGATTGCCGGTAGTACATGGTTTGAAGATGAAAAACTACTTTTTGATTACATTAAAAACAATACTTATAAATGGATCATTGTTCCTCATGAAATTAATGAAACTCATTTAGAAAAAATAAAATATTTATATAAGGATTTAGGATCTGTTTTTTATTCAGAGGTTTCAGCTACGACAGATTTCTCTAACGCGAAAATTTTAATAGTTAATACTATTGGGATATTACGAAATATTTATCATTATGCAGAGGTGGCTTATATAGGAGGAGGTTTTGGGAAAGGTATACACAATGTATTAGAAGCTGCAACTTTTGGAAAGCCAATCATTTTTGGGCCTAATTATCAAAATTTTAAAGAAGCCTGTGAACTTATAGAAAAAGAGGCTGCTTTTTCTGTTATGGATGAAAATGAATTATCAGCGATTTTAACTAAGCTAAATCAAGATAAAGAATTGTTATTGAATGCATCAAAAACAGCAAGTGATTATGTCTTATCACAAATAGGGGCAAGTCAAAAAATATTGTCGGCAGTATTTAGGGAAAAGCCGGATACTAATTCTTAACGAGTTATATTTATTTTTTTAACAATAATTCCTTTTTCTGTTTTAATTTTAACAACATACATGCCTTCGGCTATATCATTTACTTCTAAACTTGCATAGCGTGTTTGAAAATATTGTTCAGAAATTTTTTGACCAAGCAAGGAATAAACTTCCACTTTTTGTATGAGATGTTCTCCTTGGATACATATTGTTGAACTGGCCGGATTTGGGAATACCATCACTTCATTTGTCTTTTCATTTTCATTGATACCTACGGCATAGTCAATTTTAATGTCATCGATATATAATTGAGCTATTGTTTGTGTAGTTTTTGGACTCGTACAATGGAAGGCGATATAATAATAACCCGGAGTTTCAACGGTAAAACGAGCAACGGCTTCTTCATATCCTCTTGTTTCTAGATTATTTTGTGGTATTTTATTGGTAATATCATCTTTTCTCCATAAGTACCATAATTCATATTTAGCTTGATATTTTTGAGCATTAGTCCATTTTACAGCTAGCTTTTGCGGTTGATATTCATCGGTTGTTCCATACCAAAATGAGAGTTGATACTCTGCTGCTGTAGAGAAATGGATGAGTTTTGTAAAAAACCAATCGTCGGCATTTGTATTTGGGTTGCCGGGATATCTCATACTCCCATTTCCTTTTCGTGCATGTGATGCAGATGCTAAGTCATCAATCCAATATGACTCATCTTTCATACTATTAAATGTTTTTATCCCAGCTATATCATCACCAGTTTCAAATCCATTAGTATACGGCATAGTACCGGGAGAAACATTATCAACGATAGTTTTTATCGTATCATTTCTTCGGTCAACATCATTGGCGATTCCTAAAAATAAAAGTAAGGTATCTCTTTTCCCTAATGTAAAAAACTCTTTTTTAGGGAATGTTACATGAACAGTATCTAAAGAAGCCAATTCAATTTCAAATTTATGGTGTTGTGTATAATCATAACTATTAGCGGAAGCTTTAATATACCACATATCAAAAGAAGTAATAGCAGAACCTACATTTTTTACTACAGCCGTTATTTCTACGGAATCGGTAATATTTTGAAGTGGAATTTCCGGAGAAAGAATTTCAACCAATTCTAAATTAGGCATTGTAACGGTTCCTATCGATACATTGTCTATTTGTATGCCACCACCGAAATCATAACCGTCGTAATATACTCTAAAAGCAATATGAATATTTTCTCCTACAAAATCAGATAATGAAAAGGAATAAAATTTCCAACTCATACTTGTATTCGTTTCTTGTTTAAAAGAGATAATTGTATTTGTAAAAGAACTTGTTTGGTCGTTAGTTGTAGATATTAATACATCAAAATTATATTTCATACTTCCTAATGTATTATCAATCCAAAAACAGAAATAATCACCTTCTGCGATACTGTCTACTCGGGGAGATATTAACCAAGAATCAGTTTTATTTCCACCACCGTTATAAAAAGCAGCTACTTTTTTATTGTTTTCGTCCCCATCAGGGGGTGTTGTAAAGTAATATCCTTCAGAATTTCCCGTAAAAAGTGGATTGCCATATACTCCAATAGCCCATGTTTTGTTAATGGCTAAGCCTCCTTGATAAGTGGGCTCAACATCAACAACTTTCCATCCTTGTGTTGTAATACCTGCCCATTCAAAGTTCCCATTTAATTTGGAAACTTGAGCATACGTTAATGAATATATAAATCCACACATGATTAAGAAAATAATTTTTTTCATCTCAATTTATTTTTAAATTAATATTAGATTACTTTTTAATTTGCAAAAATATACATAAAAGTAAATAGTTTTGCAATTTTACAAAAAAAATGTGTTTTTTCTTTTAAATATGGTGATAGGGTTCGTTTTTTAGAATGCTAAATCCACGGTATAATTGTTCTAAAAATAGTAATCGAACCATTTGATGTGAGAAGGTCATTGGAGATAAAGATATCATTGTATCAGCTTTTTCATATATTTCTTCAGAAAAACCATACGCTCCTCCTATAACAAAAACTATTCTTTTTAAAGAAGTATTTATCTG
>JAQVNO010000187.1 GCA_028703095.1 Bacteroidales bacterium | reverse complement strand
TGTTGGATGATATTTCATTAGATAAATAAAGCATCCTTGCCCAACTGTATTTATAATACATACTGGCCGGTGTATAATAATCGGTAACCGTTCCGTTACCAACAATCACATAACCTGTATAACCGCCAGCAGGAGGTCGTGTAATATAAAATCCTCCGTTAGCACTATTGGTATTTCCTACCGAATCATAAGCGACAACAGCATAGGTTATAGTAGTTCCATAAAAATGTTGAGGAATGGTCGCTGTCCAAATCGAATCGCCTTCAATGGCGGTCATCAAGATAGAATCATTGGTAGGTATTCCACCTATGGTAGCGGAATAAAATAATGTAGGCGTTAACAAAGGAGCAATGGTTCTCGTAGCTGCTTTGGCTTTGATTAAAAAAGGACCGGTATTATAAACCGTATCACTATAAGTTGTTATAAATTCAACAACAGGAGGAGCTATCGGATTAACCGAAGCATTGATTTGGAAATTATCAATTAACCATCCGTACACAAAATAAGTTCCCAACACACTTCCGCGAGTAATTTTAAATCTAAATTGCACTTGAGAGTAGGAAACCTCATCAGAGATATCAAAATGTTCCGTCTTCCACCAACTATTGGTAGGTGTTGCCAATGAATCATTAGGTTGCCAATCGCTATAACTTTCATGGCTAAAGCGAGCATTTGTATAATTCCCACTCCCCTGATAAGAAGATGTTGGAATGGCTTGCCAAGAAGATCCTATATAATTTTCCCTATACTCTATTTGACAAATATCACTTGCCGACACTTTACAAATCTGATTAAAAGTTAACCAAACATAAGCATAAGAAGTTAAATTATAAATAGGAGATATTAAAATGGAAGTATCTCCTGCATGATTACTCATTGGCACAACCCCTCGGTAAGAAGTCTGCCCTCCTGCATATAAATTTGTATCCGGTTTCCAAGAAGCAGAAGGTATAATCGTCCATCCGCTTAATGTAGTTTCAAAGGTTTCGTTTGTAATTTGTACTAATTGTGCTTTTGAAGCAAAAACAAAAAGCATGAAAATAGCTAATAACAATGTTATTCGTCTCATTTTTATTTTATTAAAATATGGATTCGAAATCTTATATTATATATTCTCTTTTTGGCAATCTGTAGAATCCACTTATACAATCGCCTAAGATTTCCGATGCAAAATTATAATTTTTTCATAAACAAATTTTATTTTTTCTGTGTTTATCGTTCATTAAATCTCTATTCTAACACTTATAAATTTGATATGCATATATTTATAATATATTGTGATTTATATTAAATTATGACGATAGCAATAATCAACAATTATGCCAATAAAATTAAGTTTGCGATGATAGCTAATAAATGTATTTTATTTTCCACAAGATAATTTATAGTTTCTTTTAACGTTATAAAAATAAAATTTATATAAAAAAATAATGAAGAAAATATATATTTTCATTTTTGTATTTTTATTGGTCGGAAAGCTCTCGGCATCCTATCTATTAATTCCCATGGATAAAAACCAAAGCAATCATTTAAAGGCTTATGGAATCGCTTACTGGACATTAACTAAAGGTATCGATATGAGTTGGTTATTAAATTATCGCGGAGGCAGTTTTCTATGTGATTACAATCAAAGTATTGAGAATGAATGTATTATTAGAGGTGTAAGTTATCAAGTCATTGCCGATGTACAAGCTTCTGCTATACTTTCAGAAATAGCACAAGCGGATGCAAATATGAATGAAATAAAATTAACGAAAGCACCTAAAATTGCCGTCTATTCACCGAAAAACAAACTCCCATGGGATGATGCTGTTACTTTAGTGCTTGCGTATGCGGAGATACCTTATGATGTTATTTACGACGAAGAAGTGATGAGTGGTATACTACCTACTTACGATTGGTTGCATTTGCATCATGAAGATTTTACCGGACAATATGGAAAATTCTGGGCGAATTATCGGAACGCAGAATGGTATATTAATGATGTAAGAGAAAACGAAACTACGGCTCGCAAATTAGGCTTCACTAAAGTATCTCATTTAAAATTAGCTGTCGCTAAGAAAATACGCGATTTTGTTGTAGGTGGAGGATATATGTTCGCCATGTGTTCTGCTCCCGACAGTTATGATATTGCATTAGCTGCTGATGGCATTGATATTTGCGATATTCCTTTTGACGGTGACCCTATGGATCCCAATGCACAAAGCAAATTAAATTTCGATAATACTTTTGCATTCCATAATTTTAAAATTGTTACCAATCCCTACGAATATGAAATTTCAAACATTGACATCAATCCATCTACCCACTTAATGAACAGAAACAATGACTTCTTTACTTTATTCGAATTCTCCGCCAAATGGGATCCCGTACCTACCATGCTTTGTCAAAACCACTATCAAGTAATTCGCGGGTTTATGGGTCAAACAACTGCTTTTAATAAAGATAAAATTAAACCGAATGTTACCATTTTAGGAGAATCGAAAGGATTTAATGATATCAGATACATTCATGGAGCATACGGCAAAGGCACATTTACCTTTTATGCCGGTCATGATCCGGAAGATTATCAACATTTTGTAGGGGACCCACCTACAGATTTAAATATTCATCCAAATTCTGAAGGATACAGATTG
>JAQVNO010000004.1 GCA_028703095.1 Bacteroidales bacterium | reverse complement strand
ACGGGCAGCTTCTTGGCGAACGCCTATTTGTCGCATCTCGATACGAATGCGAAATTTTTCTGCCAGTATCTTTATTAATTCCCTGAAATCAATGCGTTCATCCGCAGAGTAATAAAAAACTGCTTTAGAGCCGTCACCTTGAAATTCAACATCGTTTACTTTCATGTTTAATTTCAAATCCCAGGCAGCATAGCGGGATTTCATCATGGTGTCTTTTTCGTTGCTGACGAGTTTTATCCATTTTTCAATATCAATGGCACGGGCTTTATGGTATATTTTGCGGGTAACTTCTTTAGCTTTTTTATTTTGCATCTGAAGTTTTACTTCATAGCCCATCATGGAAATTATGCCGATGTCGTTACCGCTGACAGCTTCTACCATAACAATATCTCCTACTTCGTAAAGATCATTGGAAACCGGAAGCCGGAAAAAATCTTTATTGCCATTTTTAAAACGGACTTCTACTATATTGTTTTTTTCACAAGGGGAAGGTTTAATGTCTTTTAGCCAGTCATAATTTCCTAAATGACAGCACGAATAAGCGTATTTCTCGTTATTGGGCTCTTCCGGATTGGGTATTTCTTTCAATCCTCTTGATAAAAAGGGATTGGCAGCTATTTTATCCGCTTCATAGCTGTGGTCGCAGGATATATGTATATCTTCTTCTTCTATTTCTTGATTTTCACTAATAAAATTAGTCTTCTCCATTATAATGTCTTTCTTTTTTAATGCTTACAAAAGTACAAAAAATGTAAATATAAAGGGACTTTATTCTTTTATTAAAATAATTTAGATGTAAGGCAACAAATAAAAATAATGTATTTTTGCAAAAATTTTAAATAGATGAAAGGCTGTGCATTTTTTGTAGCGACATTATTGTTTTCAAGTGTTTTCCTCTCATGTGTAAAATACGAAAGTGTTATACAAGGGAAAGTTACGTATATCGCTTATTATGATGATATGGAGTATGTAGCTAAAGGTGCTATCCTGCAAAAAGTTAAAATTCAAGATACGAACGAAACAATTATTTCCGGCGTCCTTAGTGATAGCCTCGGGCATTTTGTGTTTGATTATGTTACTGCCGGCGATTGGATAATAAAAGCAACATTAATTACCGAAGATGCTGTTTATGAAGGAACGTCAGCTATTATTCATACTTCCGGTGAAGACGAAAAAGATATAAAAATGGTTTTGGTTTTTAAAGAAATGATTACTAATGAATAAACAAAACGAAAAATGAAAGTAAGCCTCTACGGAAAAAGTTTGCAAAAAAATTGTTATCCGGTTGTTCAGGAAGTGATGGATATATTATCCAAGCATTGTGATTCCGTTTATGTCTATAAACCTTTTTACGAATCCATCAAAAACGATTTTCGTTTTCCTTCCAATTTTTGTGTCGGCTGTGAAGAAGGAACGGAAAAAGAAACGGATTATGTGTTTACCATAGGCGGCGACGGAACATTTTTAGATGCACTTACACTTGTAAGAGATACCGGCATTCCGATGTTTGGTATCAACATCGGACGATTGGGCTTTTTATCCTCCGTAAATATTCATAGTTTGGAACAATCTATCGTAGATATTAAAAATAAAAATTTTACGATTGAAAAACGTATGCTTTTGCATCTCTCTCCCAATGTAGGAGGTGATATCGATTGGGCATTGAACGATATCTGCATCCAACGTAACGGAAGTGCGGGAATGATAAGCATAGAAGTATGTATTAACGACAGTTTTTTAAATACATACTGGTGTGATGGATTGATAATTGCAACGCCAACAGGGTCTACCGCTTATTCTTTGGGATGCGGAGGTCCGATATTAATGCCCGATGCGGAAGTAATCGTGTTAACACCCATTGCTCCACATATGCTCACCGTTCGCCCTTTGGTGATTCCCGATAGCAGCATCGTTCGTATTAAGGTAAAAAGTAGAAATAAAACCTATGTCGTCAATTCCGATTCTAATGCTTATATTGTAAATGAAGAGAAGGAATTATGTATATCGAAAGAGAAATTTTCTATTAATTTGATTCGCTTACCACAGCTTACTTTTTCTAAAACACTTAGAGAGAAATTAATGTGGGGTTTGGACAAACGGAATTAATCACTATAATCACATCATATCATGGGCGTTATCATTCGACAAAGTATCAAAGGAACCATAGTGAATTACATAGGTGCGTTCATTGGATTTTTAACCACTTTTTTTATCGCTGCTAAATTTCTCCGTCCGGAGGAAATTGGGTTGGTAAGGATATTATTGGAAGCCGGATTATTGTTTGGCGCTTTGTCTCAATTGGGAATCAACTCTTCGGGTATACGTTTCTATCCTTATTTCAAAGATAAAGAAAACAAAGACAATGGATTTTTCTTTTGGACCATCGTCATCCCCTTGCTTGGTTTTATCCTTATCACCGCTTTATTCATAGTGTTGAGAAATCCTATATCCGATTTCTTTTCCGAAAATTCAGCTTTATTTGTCGAGTATTATTATTTTGTAATTCCTTTGGGTTTCTTTTTCTTGTATATGGTTGTTTTTGAAACAAATGCAAACGTATTGATGCGCATTGTCGTTCCTAAATTCATACGCGAAGTTGGCATTCGTACCATGACCATAGTGGTGTATTTATTGTATGCATTCCGTTATATTGATTTAGACTGGTTTGTAATACTGCTGGTAAGTATTTACGGAATTGCTACTTTGATGAATGTTTTTTATCTTATGCTTCTAAACGGCATTTCATTAAAGCCAAACCCTTCGTTTATCACCAAAACTTTACGCAAGGATTTTCTTTTTTATACTTCTTTTTTAGTCTTGGCAGCTATCAGTGGTAGCATCATGGGGAAAATAGATGTGTTTTTAGTGAGCAGTAAAATGGGATTGGACTTTACAGGGATTTATTCCATTGCTTTTTATATTGCCATTATCGTTGAGATTCCTTATCGCTCCCTTTTGGCAATATCATTGCCTGAAATAGCGCAAAGTATAAAAGATAAAAATTTTAAAAACACCAATGTATTATGTCAGAAAGTGTCGTTGCATCAGTTGTTAATAGCTTGCTTTATTTTTGCCTTGATATGGATAAATATAGATTTTGTTTTTGCCTTGTTACCAAACGGTGACATTTATGCCAAAGGAAAATGGGTTGTTTTTTTCATCGGTTTGGCACGATTGATAGATAGTTCTTTTGGCGTGAGCTTAGCGGTTTTAAATTTTTCAAAATATTATTACTATTCCTTGCTGTTTACCTTTTCTTTGGTAATCCTTACCGTTTTTACTAATTTATTTTTTATTCCCATCTATGGCATGTCAGGGGCTTCTTTGGGAACCTTTTTATCGGTTATCGTTTATATTGTCTTACTCTTAGGGTTTCTGCAATGGAAACTCAAAGTAACACCGCTTTCTTTCAACCTATTGAAAATAACAGGGATTGTCTTGTTGATGCTTGGCATTAGCTGGGGATGGGAAATGACCCTGAGCCCTTTAATCACGGATGTTTTTTCGAATTACACCTTTGCCTTATTTATGGATGCATTGCTTAAAACCTTTGTTTCCCTGGGAATAGGGGTGGTGCTGGTTTATGTTTTTCGTGTATCGGAAGATGTGAACAGCCTGGCAAGAAAATACCTGGGGAAAATAGGAATACGGATTTAAAACAAAAAAATCAAAACAAACAAACATGAACAAATTAAACAAAACACAGGGGAAGAAAATATGACGCAAAATGAAAAATTTCAGCATCAATACCGCATTCCATCCAATCGGTTACAAGGGTGGAATTATGCATGGAACGGAACCTATTTTATTACCATTTGTACACAAAAACGAAGATGCTATTTTGGGGATATTCAACAAAACGAAATATTTTTAACCGAATTGGGAAAACAGGCAGAAAAATTTGCCGTTGAAATTCCGCAACATTTTCCGTTTGTCATAATGGATGGTTTTGTTATTATGCCGAATCATGTTCATTTATTGTTCACAATTTGTAATATGGAAACGGATATACAACCGCCCGACGTTGTTGATAATGATAATAATGTAGAGACGCAAAATTTTGCGTCTCTACGAATGTTCCCATCCCTACCGTTCCAAAACACATTTGGTCCCCAATCCAAAAATGTGGCATCCATTGTGCGGGGATTTAAAATCGGCGTTACCAAATATGCCCGTAATCATGGAATTGATTTTGCATGGCAAACCCGTTTTTATGATCATATTGTTCGTAATGAACAAGCGTATAATCGTATCTTTTTTTACATTCAAAATAATATTAATCAATGGAATAAGGATTCTTTAAAAACTTGAGATTAACCGAGACGATATTATCCACCCTTACACGATTATATTTTAAATGCCTGTTATGCCTTTATGTACTTTTTCCCGATGGGAACTTCACTTTTTTTTCTCCCATGCTTATCTTTTTCCCGATGGGAGATATACTTTGTGACTTGGGCAAGGTATACTCTATAACTTGGGCAAAGTATCAGGGGGATGTTGGGCAAGGTAGGAGAGGTACTTTGGGCAAAGTATCAAGATAGAGAACGAGGACTCTGAAAGTTGTTCTCCCATCAAAATAAAGTTTCTGATTGGAAGTAAAAAAGTACTATACGCTACGTTGGGAAAACGCTTTGTAAAGAAATAAAATAAAAACACTTTCTTCCGCTAAAAAACAGAAGAATCTCCTTATTCCACTTTCACCTTTATGCCTTCGCTGTGTTCCGAGAATTCCGGGGCGTACATGCATTGTATGCTCGATATGCCGTTTGAGAAAACACCTGCCTGTGTAGCGATAACGGTATATTCAAACACATAGGTTCCTTTGGGCAAGTAATCGAAAAAGAAATTGGTAGCTGCATCGCGGGTAGATTCGTAATAGTACAAACCATCTCTGTATTTGTATTGTGAAAAAACCGTCGTTGGTTCGAAAGCGGAAGCACGCATATCTTTTAAGTGTACATACTCCATGTCTCTGTCAACACGAATTTCAATGCGGATACGCACTTTATCGCCAACTTTGAGCGGATTTTCTTCGGTGATGGAGGTGAGCATTTCTCCTCTTTCATTGAGACTTACTTTGTATAAGGCTTTCCGCAAGGATAAAGGATGCGGAATGTCTTTGTCTTGTGTTATTTTATCGAGGTCTTCAAAATATTGCCAATACACACCTCCCCAAGCAATGCCTTTGGAGGGCTTCTTTACACCTATGGTTGCCATATCGTTTGTAATCTCATCACCAAGCCATGAGGTTTTAAAATAGCCTGTTCCCGCTTCCTTGTCAGGGACTTTGGAAACGTCTATCGTATGTTTTCCCAAGGTGATGATAACAGGATTTTCATCTGTACTAAGCAGTTGTTGGTTGTTAATCAGCAATGCATAACAGGCTTCGGTGGTTGCTCGGGTGGTTCCCCAGTTTTGGGTTTGTTTTTGTTTGAGCAACCATATTTTCATTTTCTCTACCGAGACTTCGTCCTTTGTTATTTCGTTAAATGCTTCTATCAGGAGGGCTTGTCTTTCGATGGGGGCTTCATGCCAGTAGTAGCCGTAGCCTTCTTTTATCCAATACATGCCCAATTCTTCCGAGTACTGGGCACGTTTCTTAATGTTTTCCATTATTGTCGCTGCCAATTCGGTTTCTCCGTTACGATAGAGGGTTAAGGCTGTCAGTGCCTGCAGATAAATAGAAGCTTCTTTCCAGGATTGTTTGGTTTGGTTAAGGAAAAAGGCATAGGCTTCTTTGTGCTGAGCGGCAATCGGATGTTTTTTCAGATGAAAACTTCTTGCATACAAATAATGCAGATTTGTATATCCAATATAGGTATTGTTTATTTTCATGGTTCGTTTTAATTCGATATAGTCTTTATATATTTCGGCATCGATGTATTGAATGGCTTTGTGTAAGCAATTTTCTTTTAAGGATGTTTTAACTCCCAATTGTTGCAGATGTCCGAAACCGGAGACAAGGTGTTGTGTAATGTAGCGACTCGGTCTGCCTCCTTCAAACCAGGACCAGGAGCCGTCCATGTTTTGGCTTTTCTCCAGTTTGCTGACGGCAGCATCGTTTTCGCGAGCCATACGTTGGATGTCAAAGAGTAATCCCACCCTTTGTTTGTTTGCACTTTCGTTTTGGGCATCCATTACCCAAGGGGTTTCTTCTAAAACAAGGCTTTTTAATTCCTGATTTTTTTCCAGATTCGAACAAAAAGCATCGGGACTAAGGTTTTTCCAACTGTCGAAGACTTCTTTTATTTTCGGGGATGAATTGGCAATATGAGTGGCGATAGAATTGGCATACATACGGCTGAATGTTTGTTCCACACATTGATAGGGGTATTCCATCATGTAGGGAAGTGCTTGAATGGCATACCATGCAGGATTGGAAGAAAATTCCAGCGTATATTTAAAGGGAGTACGTGTGTTGGAAACTTGTTCCATCTGTTTAAAGGTAAACGTCTTGCTTTGCTCCCCGTTGATGGCTAAAGGCAGGGTTTCGGTTACCAACATGCGGTTGGAAAGAACAGGGATAATCTTCTCTTCACCATCGGAAAAGAGCGTCCCGTCTATGGATGCCGATGCCATGATGCGATAAGTAATGGCAGATACTTGAAAAGGAATGTTGATTTTAAACGTAACTTCTTGACTTTCTCCTTTTTTTGCGATAAACTTTTGCGGTTTTTCATCCGCAATAATGGCTAATTTTTCGTTGGTTTGAGTATTAAACAACTCTAAGGAAACGGTTCCGTTTAAAAGGGTATCGCTCATATTGACCACTTTAGCCGAAAAATACAGCATATCGCCTTCACGGAAGAAGCGGGGAGCGTTGGGAACAATCATCAACTCTTTTTGTGTTTGCAGAAATTTTTCAAAACTACCCGTTCTCAGGTCTTTGGTATGGGCGATTCCTTGAAATTTCCATTTAGTCAGACTTTCGGGCATGGTAAACGAAAACACCAGATCCCCATTTTTGTCTGTTTGCAATTGAGGGGAAAAGAAAGCCGTTTCGGCAAAATTACTGCGGGGAAGCGGAGTGCTTGGCTTCGGTTCATCTGTGTGTTTTCCCGAAGACTGCATATCATAGTCACCTGTATTGCTTGCCTCTTTGTCCTTTATGACTACGGCAGCCAACTTTGATTCGGTCTGATCCATTTCGTATTCAACATTAGCCTCCGACGCATCACTCATTTCCCATTTACTTAAAGCATATCTATTTCCGCCTCCTCTGCCGTAATATGATGGCTCAAAATTATACAAAAACCGATAATAATTACGGTATACGAATTGATACCCCAATTCTTCAAAAGAACGGAAATAACTAGTTGAAAAATAAGAATTATCCAATGGAGTGAAAGATAAATCAGTTACATATCTCAGATTTAAATAGTCAAGTAAGAAGGAATACTTGTTAGCAAGAAAAGCATCCAAGGAAGCATCATACATGGAACATAGTAATTCTCCACTCAGTTTTTCTCCTTCCTTCCCTTTGATTTTAATTTTCCATTCCTCTTTGGCTCCGGGTTGCAGCTTATCTCGGAAAGTGATGAACTCGAAATCTATCATCTTATTGGTAAAAGGTACCTTGATATGACATTGTTCACGATACAAATTATTTTGATCGCACAAGAAAGCGGAGAATGTGAGTGCTCCTCTGTGTGCTTCGTCAATGCTTAGCGTATAGCTTGTTTGTCCTTGTTCCAAGTGTAACCATTTGGCATCTAAAATAGTATCATTGGAAATGACTTGAAGATAGATGTTTGCCGAAGGTAAATAGCTACCTATGAATACCGTGATTTTATCGCCTACGGCTGCTGTTGTTTGTGCGGAGTGTAGCCATAAGGCTTTGTAAGCGACACATTTCTTTCCTTTTTCATTGTACACAAAAAAGTATCTTTCTGTTTCTACCTCTTGATTATAGCTGTCTTTGGCACGAACAATTATTTTATAATAGCCTTCTTTAAACGTTTTTATGTTTGGAATTTCCAGCGCGTACTTTCCGTTTGTTTCATGGGTAACACTGTATTTCTCTTCCGTTTCTTTCCATTTCATTATATCGTTTTCATCGCTTAATGCCAAATACGGGAACCGATTTTTTAAGTGAGGGGATTCAATCAAGCCTGTACCATTATACAATCCGGGTTTATCGTGCAGGAAACGTTTGGGCATTTCCAATCCGTAGATTTTACATTCAAACGTCGTTGCCTGAGGTACTCCGTTCAGATTGGTAGTTTGTATCTCCAAAGCGGGAACGGGTTTATCCAACGATACGGCTTGGGGAAAATCAAGGTATATCAACATGCTTTTGGCTGCGACGGACACAAAGGAAGTCGCACTGTGGGTTTCCCCGTTTATATCGATAACATCCACATATAGGGTATAAGAATAAATGGGATTGTAGCGATTAATGCTTTTATCTTCTTCGGCAATGAAATCAAAAGAGAACTTGCCTTCAGCATCGGTAATACTATTTCCTTGCACTATTTCCCGAGAAGGAGAAGAAGGTCGCGTTCTCCACCAATACCAATAAGAGAATTGCGCTTCACGAACAACGCGGTAGTTAACGGTAGCACCGTCGATGGGATAGCCCGAATAAGCCGTTGCCTTACCTGTAATGTTCAGTTTTTCATTTAATTTATAACTGCCTTTGGGAGCATCAATCAATACTTCAAACTGCGGACGCTTGTATTCTTCGACCGCAATGCGATGATTTTTATTTAGGCAACGGATGGTAAAATTACCGCTTAATCCGTCTGTCGGAATTTCAAAAGAGCTGGCAAAAGAGCCGTATTCATTGGTTTTGAGGCTTAGCGTTTGTATTTTCTGCCCGTTGGCATCGTGAAAGTTGATTTCTATTTCCTTATCTGTAACGATACGATTGGTTTTATAGCCTGACTCAATAACAATGCCTTTAAAATAAACCGTTTGTCCCGGACGATATATCGCCCTGTCGGTAAACAGATACACATTTGTATAGGGCTCAATGTCGGTTTTGTTTCTATAGTAGTATTTATACGTGCTGTGTTTAAAGCTACCTTCTTCATTATTTATTTCTATTACCAATTGTGGATAAGAACTTTCTAAAATGGAAACCATTCCATTTTCATCGGTTTTCTGTGTTTGCTTGTTGTATTTCGTTTTGTTGTTATAGTTTTCATGATAGCTTGTTACTTCCATATTTTTAAAAGGAGCTCCGGTTTTTCTGTTTATCACAACGAATTCCTTTTTATAGGTATTATAAAAAGGCTTTTTATGGGATAGGACATTGATATTGCTAACTTGAATAAATTGATTACTATATCCTAAGGTATTTGTTGTATCAAAACCCGTTAATGAAACCAAAAACACATAACTGCCTACTGATAAAGCGGGTAAACTGTTTTCGGTGAACATAGTTTGGTAATCTCCATCGTCTTTTAGCTCTTGGTTCCATTCTTTAATGTATTTCATGGAAATTAATTTTTTATACATTTCCGGTTCTTTCCATCCAAATTGATGATATTGGGTAGATGAAATGGGAATGATACGGCAATAGATGCGGGAGGTATTTTTGTGTTCATATCGGTAGTAATTTTCCTGATTTGGAATTAAAACATTATCAATTTGGATACTGATACTTTTTCTACGGATATCATTTATGTGTACCCTTGCATTGTTTGCTGCTATGGATTCGGGGGCAGTGGCAATGGCTTTTTTGTACCACGAAATCGCTTTTTGATAATCGTAGCGGAACTCGGGGGCGTTTTCCGGGTCGTATTTTCCTGCTTGGGTTTTATAATAGTATCCCAAGGAATAACAAATGTCTTCGTAGCCGGCTTTGTTTTTATAATTTTTCTCCAAATTTTCCAAGGCCAGTAAATACAAAGCCTCGCGATTATCAAGGGAAATATTGTCATAAACGTATTCGAGGCGACGCAACGAGATATCTATCAATGCCAAAGTATTTTCTGATTGCAGATGAAAACGTGTCAGTTCCTGCATGAGTCGGAGGGTGTAAAAGGGGAAAGACAAGGAATCGGGACTTGATATGGTTAATTTAACGAAAGCGGCATTTTCGCTCAGAAAGGCTGCATTGTTGAGGTTGAAAGCATGCATGGGAACCGGCATCGTATATAATTCTTCGGATAAAAATTCTAAAGCGCGATGAACGAGCATATCATAGACTGAAGGACGATATGCCACCGATTTATCGGCATCCGTTAAAAGTATTGTATAAGCATCGATGGATTGTCGTTGCAGCAATTCTTTATTTTCGACAGACTTTGAATAATGATACACTATCTCAGCTATCAGCGTTTGAACATCCCAGGTGTTGAAATCTTTGTTTTTTTCTCCTTCTACTTTGGTGCGTTTTATGATTATATATTGATTTTCGCGATAAAAGGAAGTTAGCAAATTAGCCATGCAACTGTGCCATATCGCTTGATTGACACCGGTCTGTGTTTTTATTTGTTCCATGATACACACATAAGCGGTATCATAGAAATTATCTTCTCTGGGTTCGACTTCCTCTTTTAAGTTTTTCAGAATGTCGTGAATTTCTTTGGGTGTTTGTTGTGAATATGCCGTAAATCCAAGGGATAAGAGGCAAATACAAAGTAAATGTTTCATGGTGGTTGATGTATTAGTTTTTAACTATTTTTTTTACGCAGTAGGTATTGTCGGAAGATGTGATTTTTAGAAAATAAATTCCTTTCGGTAAATAATCTATAAAGAGCGCATATTGGTTTTTCAATGGGAAAATGCGCTTTATTTCTTTTCCACTTGTTTCGTAGATGCTAATTTCGTTAATATTTCGTGTTCCGTTGTTGATATGCAGAAAATTGCTTGCCGGGTTAGGGTATACGAGGGTATTGCTGAACGAAAAATCGGTAATGGATTCTGTAATATCGGGATATATCCAAAGGCTCGGGTCTCCGAAGAGTATCCATTGGGAGGCATCTTTGGAACGATTCAAGTGCATGAGCATATTAATATAGGTTTGCAGATAGATAGTGCCGAGCATTGCATTATCATCGACAGCGGGCAAGGCAGCGTTGAACACCTGTTGAGCATAGATAGCAGCATCCCAATTTATAAGGGAAGAAAACATCAAGCAGGCAGCGGCACCGCAAGGCTGTCCGTTGTAAGATGCTTTCATCCAAGCTTCAGCGAGACATTCTCTGTCGGCAAAATGACCGTTTAAACAAGCGGAGGAAACTACAATGGGAAACGATTGTGTGTTTGTTAAAGAATCGGTACGAGCATTGGTAAAGTTGCCGCTTTCCCATTCATCATAAGAGCCGTATCCTAAATAATTGATGAGCGAAACCCCTTCGTTTATTTTTTCCAGCAGTAGAGTGGCATCGGGATTACCGTCGGCATCTTCCCCTCCTTGAGAGCCGTCGTAGAGTTCGTAAACCGTGAGGAAATTTTTGTTTAATAAGAGGGTTCGTATTCCGCGGAGGTATTCCCAATCGTACTTGCCCGAAAAACAAGAATAATCGTCGGAGGCAATACCAATAGCTTTTTTAGAAAATATACTTTTGTTTCTACGAATGCTTTTATTAAGTTGGACTTCTGCTTCCTCAGCGATATTGGCACTAATCCTGCCTACAATCATTTCCGGGTATGCATCATCACCTTCGATGTACGCATATTGCCAGTCCGAAAGGGCTTCTTCCGAACGATAGGAGGGGATGTGAAGGTCGTCGCCAACGAGCAAGAGAAAATCCGGACTATATGCTTCGTAGTAACTCTTAATTATTTGTTGAATGCTGCAGGAAGTATCGGACGGATTTTCTTCTACGAGATAACAGTCGATTCCTACTTGCATTTTACGTTCTATAAAATCTTCTAAAACACTTGTAAACTCATCATAACATAGGATCAACATGGAAGAGCGATGACGAATGCCATAGGTATCCGGGTTGAAATTTGCAAACAAGCTTTGATAAGCGGGAATAAAAACGGGAGAAACAATTTTCTTGTCATTTGAAAAATCGTGATGGATATTGATTCGAATGCTTTTATCGAGGCAATCGCCCCAAAAGCGAATGCGTAAGCCTGCACAATCACGAAATTGAAAGTGTTGTGTGTCGTAATGCAGCCATTGCGTATCGGAGGGATGGATATAGCTTATCGAATAGTCCGATGCATTTGCAGGAACTACAACATACAGATTGGTATCTATTTTTGAGTTTTGAAAATAAAGGGAGGTACAGGAATCGTTGAAAATACAATGGAAGCCAACTTGTCCGAAAAAGCTGAGGTGAAGACAAGTTAATGCTATGAGCCATCCATATTTATTCCGTAAATTCATTTTCTTCCAATAATCCGGTTTGCCCCACTTCTTTGCCTACCACCAAGGTGATACTCGATTGGTAAGGAATCTGTTTTCCTTCCCGAATAATTTTTCCCTTATAGCGTTGCTCCAAAACGGCATTGGGGTATTTACTTACTTTGTAAATGACTTGTCCTAATTTTAAATTATTAGATTCCAACATATTCATTGCTTGCCGCAGGGATAAATCTATCAAATTGGGCATTTCGACTTTGGGAGGCACTTCCATGCTTAGGGAGAGATAGATTTTTCTTCCTTGTTTTACTTTCATTTTTGGCGGCGGATCTTGTGAAATAACAACTCCTCCTTTTTGGTTGGGAATAAAGACAGAATCGTTGATAGTTAGAATGAAATCGTAGGGATTATTGTTTTCTTCAAAATCTTCCAGTTGTTGCTTGTTGTAACCGCTAAAATCAGGGACGGAATATTCTTTGCCATGATGTGTAAAGAGCTTCAGAGACAGTATGACAACTATTAAAACACACACGGAAAGAAGAATGACTTTCAGTATATCTCCCATAACAGGATGCTTTTTGAAAAATGATTTTATATCCATAATGCACTAAAATATATTTTATAACCCGCTATCAATATTCAACATTGCTTTATTTGATACAAACGTTTTGTTTGATGCAAAAATACACAAAATATACATAAAAACACTTTTTTATATAAAATTCAACAGATTCTTTGCTTCGCTCAAAATGACTTCTTATGCTTTTTATATGGAACCTCTAGCTTACATCTTAATTTTTGAAAATCATTCGGTAGTTGGAATTGTTTATGAAGGATTAACAAAAGGCTATCGTGGAGGATAGCCTTGGAAAATCTACATATATACATTCTTTCTATACTTATTAAGTTTAAAAATAATACCTGCTCGAAAATTAAAATTACTTGAAAAAATGTGAGGCCAGTAAGAATACTGTCCAACCGAAAGGTCGGCATTTAATCCAACTAAATTCCAAAAATATACACTACCTCCTATACCTGCTCCATATTCATGACGATACGCATACAATTCATCTTTATAATGCTTGATTGAAATTGGAATTGAATAACCATTTTTATAACTAATAAAATAACACCCACCATATTTGGCGCTTACATATAAATCCCATTTGAATTTTGTATCAGTTTTTATAAAAGGAAGTATATGCAAATTTATATTTATACCAAATGTAGGAGCTAATTTTTGTAATTCTTCAGTATTTAATCCTATCAAATAATGTAATGAATCAATAGCTATATGATATGATGATATTACTTTTTCAACGGGATAATGCATGAATCCTATATAAGTTCCTACTTCCAAACAGTATAAAATTCCATAATTAACATTCAAACGAAAATTTGATCTGAGCTTATGCCTTTGTGTATTTAAATTCTGATTATTCGTTGATTCTATAAATGGCATAGTCGTTTCATATATTGGATATAAAGAATAATTACTGTTAATTGTCCATCGATTATTAATGGAATTAATTTGTGGGGTAAATTCGCTTCCGGTTTTAATTTTTGTCCATGTTTGTGAAAAACTGCTACAAACTGATAAACTAAATACAAGCAAAAAAATACATTTTTTCATATTAATTAAATTTTAATTGTTTTAGGCAAAAATTTTATAATATAATAATTTAAAATGTTTCATGGTATTTTTTATTTATTGTTATGAAATCATGATTTATAGGTTTTGTTTGCGTTGATTATAATTGTATTTATTTTTTTTCATTATTGTTTTAATTCTATCACTCCAGCCTTCTTTTACATCTAAATTGACATAAAAAACATGGGCGTTCAAATTCTTATTTTCGATGCAATTTTTAGTTGTTTGTGCCAATTGAGCTGTGATTTTCTTATTATATATGCCTGAAAAAGTTGCCCAGTACAGAATAATGGTAAACTCCTTAGCCGCATTTTCCTGCTTAAATTCGTTTGTGTCAAAAGTAGAGAGATTAGTGCTATTGACAAAATCCGATAAATATACAGAATCTATGCTTATATAGGATGTAGAATCATTCAAATTTCGTATAAATCCGACTTGTTGCGATGAGCAACCATTGATAACCCTAGGTTGCAATAGCTTACCTTCTTTGAAAATCAAAACCCTTGTAACACTTGTTGAAAGATTATTTTTATTCAGAATAGAAAAATATGAAAAAAAGCCTTCTTCTGTAATATAATAATGTTTAAAATAATCCAGCCCATATTTATCTATTTTTTTATTAAGTTTTTTGCTTGTTACTTCTTTGGGTTTTGAAATACCGGTAAATAAGGTTAATACAGGCATACAACCCGTTAATGTTAAAGCAAATATTAATATAATTACAAAGTAATTTTTCACAAAATAGGAGTTTTAAATTACCAAAAATATAATTTTAATAGATTAGAGAATAAACAAGTAGCTACCGGACTCATTGTGTTTTTCATTTTATGTTTTATGATGCAAAAATACATAAAATATACATAAAAACACTTTTTTATATAAATATCAACAGATTCTTCGCTTCAATTAGACTTCGCCCCCAAATGGATGTTGCATACAAACCCCCTTTTTTCGGAACGAAAAAAAACACGGCACACGGCATTTTTTTAGCAGCTGTCAGTTTTTTAGCGCCTTGCATCATTCATCAAATGAAGATGGGAGATGATTAAAATGACATTGGGAAGTCTTGCAAAAGTTCTCGCCGAAACTTAAAATAGTTCTCGCCGAAAGTCAAAATAGTTCTCGCCGAAACTCTAAGCACTTCCCGCCGAAAGTTTATTACGAGCTCCCATGCTCGTTGAAACGAGATTGCAATCTCAGTCGAACGAGTTAGGGACGTCATCAATACAAGCTTGGGAACTCATACATACACATTCGATATTTGGGATTAATCTGTCCGATACATTCAAAGGATTCTTCGCTTCCTTACGCTCAGAATGATGTTGACATAAAATTAAATTGGGATTAGAAGTAAGCGGGTGAATGTAAATCACCCGCTTACATATTAGCGTTTATCCGTTGCATCCGCGTCATCAGCGCGCCATCCCTTTTCGGCACGAAAAAACCGTCTTTCGACCTTCTGATAAGGTCTTCTCATTCTATAGCAAGCAATCTCATTAATTGGAATTATTTATCTCGGATGTCAGTATTTATTCTTTGGAAAGACGTAGAGGCGTAGATATAAAGGAAACGTCCTTGGATGCAGTCTTTGCTGACAAAACCCACATACCGGCTGTCAAGGGCATTGTCGCGGTTATCACCCAATAAGAAATAGCTATCGGCCGGGACGATGATAGCAGGCATAGTGGCTTTGGTCCTGTCGTAATGTTGTTTAAATTTATACATCCGATGCGTATGCTTGTTGGGAAATTCTTCTTCCCATTCACTGACGGGAAATCCATCTACAAGGGTATCTTTGATATATTTTGCTTTACAAGCTTTTCCGTTTATACTTACAATATTGTCAAGCAATGCTATAGTATCGTGCGGACGTCCCGCAACGCGAAAAGTATAAATTTGTTTGTCGACACCCGAATATACAACAATATCTCCATAGTCCGGTTCCTCATGTGTATACACCCACATATCGGCAATAAGATAATCTCCTGTTTGCAAGGTCGGATTATTGGAAGGTGTAGGAATTTTAAAAGTTTGTATGCCAAGTCGTGAATTTATATCATATCCCCAAAGAACGACCGTAATGCTAAAGGCAATCAAAAGATGATAATACCAAGTATTATACGATTTTGGCACATAGTTTTTTTGTCGTTTCGCATCAACGACACTATCAATGATAATGTATATTCTTAGGATAAACTGAAGGATTAATAGCACAAGGAGTCCGTAAAAGAAGGTTGCCCCGCGACTTATTCCAAATATCACAGGTAGCAAAAGGAGTAAGCAAAATACTATAATCGCTTTTGTGATACGTCCGTTATACACTTGCCCCAAAGCGGGGAAAAATAAGGAAAGAAAAAACGCATGCCATCCATTACGAGGCTTTTCTTTGATTTGGTTTTCTTTTGTTTCCATTGCTGATTTAATTATGTTTACTGCATGCAAAAGTACATAAAATTACGAATGGAGAGAAAGTGAAATTCGTTGTCGGTGTCTTGTTTTGCGAGAATTTTTTACCGCAAATAATGCAAAAATCACCAGCAATTTACATTCAAACACCTTCGATTAAAATCTAAATGATAGAAATACAAAACAAAATATAATTGGAAGAATGTATAAATTGAAAATAAAAAAATTATACCTTTGCATCTCTAAAAAAATTTTGAATAAAATGAGCAATAAAAAGAAAAAAGAAGAAGCTATTATTCCGGTAGATACTTTTGTTGAAAGAGTAGAGAAGTTTTTTGAAACCTATAAAAAACAATTTAATATCATTACTACGGTTGTGTTGGTAGTTGTTGCGGCTGTTGTCCTTTATTTCATGTGGTATATGCCCAAACAGCAAGCAAAAGCAGAAGTAGCAATTTATAAAGCAGAACAATATTTCGCCTTGGATTCTTTTGCTTTGGCTTTAAATGGTGATGGGATGTATCAAGGGTTGCTAGATGTTATCAATGATTACGGCATGACCAATACCGGAAAAAGAGCGAAGTTTCTCGCAGGTATTTCCTACCTTAAAACCGGTGATTATGATAACGCTATTAAATATTTGAAAAAATTCAGATCCAAAGATAAATTGGTTTCTGTTCAGGCATTAGGCTCTATAGGAGATGCGTATGTAGAAAAGAATGATTATAAAAACGGATTGGCATATTATAAAAAAGCCATCAAAAAAAATCCCAATGAATTGATAACTCCCATTTATTTAATGCGTGCCGCTATGCTTTGTGAGTTGGATGATAAATGGGAAGATGCCCTGACGTATTATGAACGTATTCAAAAAGAATATCCTACTTCTAATGAAGCCAATGATATAGAAAAAAGAATTGAGTTTGTAAAAGCAAAACAGGGAAAATAACATTCATGTCCATTCAAAAAGAAAAAAATCTTTCGAACGTACATCAATCATCTCCATGTATTCATGGCAAACGCATAGGGATAGTTACTTCTGAGTGGAATCCGGAAGTTACGGAAGCCCTCCGCACGGCTTGTTATCAAACATTGCTTGAACATAAGGTGCACGAAAAAGATATTACCCAAATAAGCACTCCGGGAAGTTTCGAATTGCCCTTTACGGCAAAACAATTAATCGGAAGAGGAATGGATGCTGTTATTTGTTTAGGATGTATCATCCAAGGGGAAACCCGCCATTTCGACTTTATTGCCGAAGCAACTGCCAACGGCATTATGAATGTAGGATTGCAAACTAATACGCCTGTAATTTTTGGGGTGTTGACAACCCAAACGATGAAGCAAGCCTTAGACAGAGCCGGTGGTAAACACGGCAACAAAGGGGTGGAAGCTGCCATGACGTGTCTGAAAATGCTGGAATTGTAGCAACCAATTTCCTTTTGCTTAACCGGAATGGATGTGTATGGTTTTATTATTACATACTATTTTGGAAACCATGATAAAAAAATATTATTTACTCATTTTACCCTGCCTTATTTTCCTTTGTTGTGGATGCAGGAATCCTCAAAAACAAGGAGGTATTATCTTTTCTTTTGACGATAATTATATAAAGGAATGGTATAATTATAAAGAGGTGTTTCATAAATATCATATCAAGGCTACTTTTTTTATCGCTCATCCTCATTTGCTCGATACAGCAGACTGTAAAAAACTTAAATTATTGGAAAAAGAAGGTCATGAAATCGCCAGCCACGGATACTATCATTTAAATAGCATGGATTATATTGATTCATTCGATGTATATATTGAAAAAGAAATCAAGCCCTCCATTACATTTTTACAAGAGCTCGGCTTTCAAGTGCATTCTTTTGCTTATCCTTTCGGAAAATCAACGGATTATATGGACTCTATCCTTTTAACGTATTTCTCTTTTCTGCGAAAAGCTACCTATAATATAAATGATACAAGCATCGACACCTATGATTGTATTTATGTTTCAGATAATAAAACCTCCGTCAGCAATGCGATGGGGATAGATTACAATTACAACATATCCATAGATAATTTGGAAAAAGCCATTCAAAGAGCAGTTAAAAACAATGAAGTCCTATTCCTATATGCACATCAAATCAATGATTCCAAAGAAGATTATAGCGTTGACCCTGCGTATCTTGAGGCAGTATTTCAATTATGCAATCAATATAATATACAGTCGTTAATGCCAAAAGATATTCAAAATTATTCATTTAATAAATAAACAGGAAGAATATAAGGTATGAAAATTGTTTTCATGGGTACTCCCGAATTTGCAAGCGCTATATTGGATGCACTGTGGCTATCCGGAAAGCATGAAATAGCAGCAGTGGTAACTGCCGTCGACAAACCGGCCGGAAGAGGAATGCAAGCCATGAAGTCTGCAGTGAAACTATATGCCGAAAAAAGAAACCTGCCCATTCTACAGCCTGAGAAATTAAAAGATGCGGCTTTTATCGAAACATTAACACGGCTTCAAGCCGATGTCTTTGTGGTGGTTGCTTTTAGAATGTTACCTGAAGCAGTTTGGAAAATTCCTCCCAAAGGCACTTTTAACTTACATGCTTCTCTCTTACCGCAGTATAGAGGTGCAGCTCCCATCAATTGGGCAATCATCAACGGAGAAACGCAAACAGGCGTAAGTACTTTCTTTATTAATGATAAAATTGATGAGGGCAATATTCTCCTTGCTCGTAGTTTACAGATTGATGTAGAGGATAATGCCGGTAGTCTACACGATAAATTATTGGAAATAGGGAAGGAAGCGGTTCTTGAAACCCTTACACAAATTGAACATCACAGCTATCGTGAACAAAAGCAAGAAATACTTGATTCCCTCAAAACAGCTCCCAAAATATTCAAACAGCATTGCCAAATAGATTGGAATCAACCGGTAATGCAAATTCATAACCTCATCAGAGGACTATCTCCTTATCCTGTTGCCTTTACAACTTTTACTGATAAACACGGGAACAGGCAAATACTGAAAATTTTTAAAAGCAAAGCGGAGAAATCCGCACATCAACAAAAATTCGGGATAATCGAAACCGATGATAAACAGTATTTCCGTATCGCATGCTCCGATGGATTTATCTATGTGGAAGAACTACAAATGCAAGGAAAAAAACGCATGGGCATTAAGGAGTTTTTGCTTGGAAATAAACATATGCATTTGATATTATGTCGCTAACGGCTTTTCTTAATAGACTGAGAATTTATTCACAACGGAATTCCTCTTTGCTCCTTATGTGTGGAATTACTCTCTTAGGGGCGATGGCTCGTTTATACGGGATAACGGATATGCCCTTTACCGATGATGAACTCAGTGTTGAAGCACGTTTACATTATACTTCTTTCGCACAATTAATACAAGAAGGGGTCTTATGTGAAGGCCATCCTGCAGGCGTACAGATTTTTATTTGGTATTGGTCGAAACTTGTCGGCTATTCGGAATTGGCTTTGCGTTTGCCGTTTTTACTGCTGGGTATCGTATGCATTCCTTTAGCTTACAAAGTCGCGGCAAAATGGTTTAATGAAAACGTAGGTTTGTTTGTGGCTGCTTATTTTGCTTCCAGCCAATATATTATTTTTCATAGTGTGGTAATACGACCGTATATACCCGGGCTTTTCTTTGCTTTATGCATGTTATGGTATTGGTCGAAAATAATATACGATTTGGATTATTCCCGGAAAAACATACTCCTGATGGGTATTTTCGCAGCTTTATGTGCCTATACTCATCAGTTTTCCATGTTGTTTGCTTTTTTGTTGGGAATTGCCGGCTTGCTGTTAGTTGAAAAAAAATATGCCTGGAGATACGTGGCAGCTTGTTTTTTGGCAGTGTTTTTATACCTTCCGCACTTCACGATTCTCTTTAAACAAATACAAATGGGCGGCGTTGGCGGTCCCGATGGTTGGCTGGGAAAACCTACTCCCGAATTTTTTATCCTTTATCCCAAATATCTTTTTCACTTCTCCCGCTATGTTTATCTTATAATAGTTTTTATTGTGGTCTTTTATGCGATTAAAAATAAATCACGCTGGAAATCGCTTTGGAAAAAACAACTCATTGCCCTTTTGCTCTTTTTAATTCCTTTATTAATCGCTTATTTTTATTCTGTATATGTAAACCCTGTCCTGCAATTTAATGTGTTGATTTTTTCATTCCCCTTCCTGGCGTTTCTATTGTTTTCCATGATAGATGAACGGAAAGACGCATTGAAAGGTATTTTACTTTTTGTTTTAATGGGGCTTATGTTTTACAGTTTGATTTATCAGCGGAAGCATTTCCAAATCATGCATCAGCAATGGTTCGAACTTGCGACTAAGAAAGCCATCGATTGTAAAAAAATATATGGAGCCGATAAGCTTGCAGTGATGCTCCGTATGGAAAAACCTTTTTTGCATTATTATGAGCGGAAGTACAATGAAACCATAAACAATCTTGTATGTGTTGAAACTCCCTTGAGCACTAAAGAATTTCATGCTTTATTAGAGAACACACAAGCTGATTATCTGCTTGCCGCAGCTTTATCGAATGAACAGCTTCTCATGATTAAAGAGAAATATCCGTATCTATTGTTTGTCGAAAAATGTTTTACTACGGAAATATACTTGTTCTTCAGCTATCCTTCTTCGGATACAATAAGCTATACTCCATTATATGTTTCCGAGTTTCATTTTGATAGCGTAACTACCGACAAAGTTGAAGAATATATCATAATTGATGAGTTTCCTTTTTTAAAAATCAACGACTCACGTTTTACCATGCTTGCCGTCGCTTTTGAATACCGGAATCTTGACAGCAATACCAATGTACATCTTATTTTGGAAACCTTTTATAAAAATAAATCCGTCGATTGGCGTTCTGTTGAAAGCAAGCACTTCTATCGAAACAGCAGCGAAAAACAAATCCTTTACGTCCCTTTACGTTATGAATTGTTGTTTAAAAACAGTCGGAAAATGAAAGATGTATATGTGAAAGTCTATCTTTGGAATCCGGACAAAACAAAGGGGGTACTCCCTCTACATGCTTCTGTTACTGCTTATAAAGACAATGAATGGATATACGGACTGGTAGAGAGTTTGCATTAAAATAAATGGAAAACATAAGCAAATTTTTTATATTTTTGCAGCGTTGAAAAAAAAGGGGCATTAGCTCATTTGGCTAGAGCGTTTGACTGGCAGTCAAAAGGTGACGAGTTCGATTCTCGTATGCTCCACCTCCATTCAAACAGCGATTATTCGCTGTTTTTTTTATGTTTTTATGGAAACTTTTATTTCTATTTTGTGTATTTTTGCATCCGCAATGGGGTATTAGCTCATCTGGTAGAGCGTTTGGTTCGCAATCAAAAGGTAACGAGTTCGAGTCTCGTATACTCCACAAAAGAATATACCTGAAAATTATGGACATAGAAAAAATTGTGGATGCCCCCAATACGAAAGATATATTGCTTGTTGCCAATCAATATACCACTTTTGTCGAAAAGATTAATCTCTTTGAGCCCTTCGATGCTATGGATTATTCATTGAAAATCATCCCCTTGCTCTACATTAAAGGACTTCTCATACCCGCTGTAGAGCCGGAAGAAGACGACATCCTTGCCTCGCGTTTTCTTACCGAAGAAGATTACGAAATTACCTACGTGAATGTCAAAGATAAATTTGAAAAATATAATTATTTTGAAAGTTTCGATAGTCTCACAAATCAAATGGAAACCTATGATATGTCCGAAATGATAACGGATATATACCAAGACATGAAAGATTTTATTCTGCTTTATCAAAAAAATACCTTTACCGCTCAAATCAATGCAGTGCGAAACCTACGACAGAATTTTTATGAAAGATGGGGAAAAACGATTGTCGTTTTGCTTTCGTATCTACACCCCTTGCTCTATCCCATGGAGGCAAATCCGGCAGAAGAAATAGACTAAAATCACCTTACATTTCATATTTTTTTGTTTTTGTAACATAGGTTACCATATATCTCTTTGCTTTGAATTACTTTTGCTTCAAATTAAACTAAAAAATTTAATGGTATGAAACGTAATATAATAAAAATAGATGAAGAAAAGTGTAACGGATGCGGTTTGTGTGTCAGCGGATGCCATGAAGGGGCTTTGCAATTAATCGACGGCAAAGCGAGAATGGTGAGTGATTTATTTTGCGATGGACTGGGAGCTTGTATAGGAGAGTGTCCCGAAGGGGCAATCTCTATCGAAGAGCGCGAAGCCGAAGCGTATGATGAAATAAAAGTCATGGAACGCATGGCAGCCAAAGGCGAAAAAACCATCCTTGCGCATTTAAAGCATTTAAAAGATTTTAATGAGATGGGTTATTTTCAGCAGGGATTAGACTATTTGAAGGTAAACAACATAGATATTGACCTCAGCTCCTTGTATCAATCTAAGAGCAGCGGTTGTGCTGAAAAAGGAGAAGGTGGTTGTCCGGGGAGTCGTGAACAATCTTTTGCCAAAGCTGAGGCTGCTCCTGTGCAAGAGGCACAAAGCCAGGCTTCACAATTAACGCATTGGCCCATACAATTGCATCTTATCAATCCGAATGCAAGTTTTCTGAAAAACAGCGATTTGTTGTTAGCCGCCGATTGTACGGCTTTTACCTTAGGAAGTTTCCATCCACAATTATTAAAAGGAAAAACACTTGCCATTGCCTGTCCGAAATTGGATACCAACAAAGAAGTATATGTCGATAAACTTCGTGTTATGATAGATGAAGCGCGTATTAATACCATTACATTGGCTATTATGGAAGTTCCTTGTTGTGGAGGTTTGCTGCAATTGGTAAATATAGCCAGAGAAACCGCTACACGCACTGTTCCTGTTCGCCGTATCGTTGTTGGCATTCAAGGAGATATTTTATCTGACGATTGGGTGTAAATATGTAATTATCTTATTGCAACTCCCAATTTTTTTCTGCGGTGTGGTGTACGGAAGTCGTTACAGGGTATTTGCTAAGCAAGTAATTTGATAGCTTTTCGGCAAAATACACAGAGCGGTGTTGCCCGCCGGTACAGCCGAAAGAAATGGATAGGTGTGAAAAATCTCTGTCCAAATAATTTTTAACTGCTAAATCGATAATTGATGTAATATGTTCGAAGAAGAGTATGACTTCTTTTTCTTTTTCCAGAAAGTTGATAACCTCAGCATGTTGACCTGTTAAATGAGCATATGCTTCTTGTCGACCCGGATTGGGTAAACAGCGGCAATCGAAAACGAAGCCGCCTCCGTTGCCGCTACTATCTTCGGGGTAACCGTTTTTATAAGAGAAACTGCTTATATCTATCTTGAGTTTAACTTGTTTGAGCGATTGTAGTTTGTCGGATTGAACAAGCTGTTTAAAAACTTTCCATAAGGTAGGAAGGGCTACAGGAAATTGCACATGTTCGAGTATCCACGCCAAATTTTTCAATGCAAAGGGTATGCTTTGCAGGAAATGTTCTTTGCGTTCGTAAAACCCGCGATACCCGTAAGAACCCATCGCTTGCATGATACGTACTAACACAAAAGCGTAATAGTATTTGCGAAACAAAGCAGCATCCCATACCTTAGCGTTTGTAAGTTGTTGAATGTAATATTCAAGCAATTCTTCTCTGATGTTTTGCGGTATAGCTGCTTTCCCGTCGTAGAGTAAAGAGGCTACATCATAGGGGAGAGCCCCTTTTCTCCCACCTTGATAGTCGATAAAGAAAAGTTTGTTGTTGTGCAACATGATATTGCGGGATTGAAAATCACGAAACAGAAAGAAATCGGCTTTCGCTTCGAGCAGAAAATTGGCGAAGAGCTCAAAATCGTTTTCAAGCAATTGTTCATCAAAGGAAATATGAGCTAGTTTCAGGAAATAATATTTGAAGTAATTCAAGTCCCAATAGATAGACTGACGGTCGAAAGCGTTGCGAGGGTAGCAGAGGGAATAGTCGAGACCTTGGCTGCCACGGGTTTGGAAAGCAAGCAAATTTTTCAATGCCTCTTTGTAGGTTTGAATCAACTCGGGAGTAAATTCGTTAAACTTACAGCGATAACTATAAAGGGTCTCATCGCCTAAATCACTCAATAGATAGATGTAATTGTTTACGTCTTCGGCAAGTACTTCCGGAACGGCAAAGCCCTGTGCATGAAAATGCTTGCTAAAGCCGATAAAGGCTTGGTTTTCTTTGAAGTCTTTGTTATAAGCTCCTATTATCGTAAAACCTTTTCCAAGCATACGGAAATACCTGCGGTTGGACCCCGATGCTGACAATTCCTTAATAGTTAAGGGTGGTTGAGAAAAAGTTTGTGTAAATAAAGTGCGTAAACTATCAATAGGCATAGTGTTAAAATATTTAATTTGCTTTGCGTATGTTGTCCCCTTAGGGGATTTAGATTATTTCACTTTAATAAGTTCCACTTCGAAAATAAGGGTAGCACCTCCTTTGATGAGGTTACCTGCTCCTTGGTCGCCATAAGCAAGATGCGAAGGAATATAGAATTCGTACTTAGCGCCTTCTTTCATAAGTTGCACGCCTTCTGTCCATCCCGGGATGACTTGATTTAATGGGAATTCAATAGTTTTCTTTCTCACTACCGAAGAATCGAAAACGGTTCCGTCGATTAAAGTGCCGTGATAATGTACTTCTACCGTATTCTCGGCTGTGGGTTGTTTGCCCTCGCCTTGGCGTATGATTTTATATTGTAAGCCGCTGGCGGTTTCAACTACTCCTTCTTTTTTCTTGTTCTCAGCCAGGAAGGCTTCTCCTTTTTCCATTTCTTTTTTGCTATCGGTATTGCAATTGTTTTCTATTTCAGTTTGCATATCTTGCAACAAACGTTGAATTTCATCGGGTGATATTTCCAAGGCTTCTCTATTTCCTACTGCGTTAAATCCTCTGGCAAGTGCTTGCGCATCAAATTTCAAACCTGATGTTGCATAATTACTTCCTATGGCAGCACCCAAGGCATAGGATCTTTTTTCTTCTAATGTCATCAATATATATTTTAAGTATTAATTATCTGCAAAAGTAGTAATAATTTGTATGCAAAACAAAAAAGGAGGCAACGAAAGCCTCCTTTTTACTTGGTATCGTTAATCCTTACCCCAGCAGCATTGCTTTTATCTGTTTCTCTCCCAACACCTCGATAGCAGTGGTGGTTAAGGACGGATTTTTAAAATACGTAAAGCTGCAAGGGGTGTTTACCTTTTTGCTTAACAGCATATTTTTTTCCAGGCTAATAATGTATTTGGCTTCGTTGGCATTTTCCCAGTCGGGCGTCCAGCCTTCATTTAAAAAAGCCGATACATTCAATAAATCGTTTATCAACAGCCAACGTTCGATATGTTTTTCCGAAATACAATTGTTGCGGTCGCTGTAGAGGGTAGTTTGGTTGTGTTTTACTTTCCCGAACATATCTAGGAAGTAAGCTTCTTTTTTATAATACAGCGATTTCATTATTTCTTGCAAAAGCATAGCGAAAGGGTGTTAAACGATTAATATCCGAATATTTCTTCTAAGGTCAGCACTTTCACTTTGCCAATCTTTTTCAGATATTTCATATCCATTTCTTTGGTATTACCAATAATGACAAAGGTGCGGGGTTTTCCGGTTACATAATCTTTTTGGAATTGTTTGATGTCTTGTAGTGTGAGGGGGAAGAGTCCTTCAAAATTTTCTTTGCGCGGGTCTTCTTTCAATCCCAGTTTTTCCCATGCCAGATAGGTCCAAACAATTCTGTCTTTGGTAATACGGGCAGTACGATAGCTATTGATAGCCGATTCTTTGGCAATAGCAAAGGCAGCTTCATTCTCGGGCATATTGCTCATTAATTCATCAAAAGTTGTGATGGCTTGAGCTAATTTATCGGTACCACAGGCAATATAAGAAATATTTTGATGCAATGCTTTCAAATCCGAAGGAGAGGTATACTGAGACATAGCGGTATAAGCCAATGCACGGGCTTCACGCATTTCCTGGAAGACAATAGAATTCATGCTGCCGCCAAAATATTCATTGTATAATCTTATTTTAGGGGTGAGCATACGTTGGTAGGTGTCTCCAAAAGAAAGACTTAACATATTTATTTGCGGAGAGTCGTAGTTTACAACAAAAACACGGTTTTTGGCAGGTACGTCTTCGGCAAAATGTATTTCTGCCGGCACATCTTTAAGGTTGTTGAGGTTGTGGTGAGCCTTGATACTTTTGGTAACAATTGCCGAATTATCGGGACCGTAATAAATAACAAAATGTTTATAGGTCATCCATTCTTGTATTTTGGCTATCATTTGTTCCGGCGTAAGTGCTTTTAATTCCGTTTCGGAAAGCTGATTGGCAAATACGGGAGAGTTTTGCCCATACATGCCGTAAGTAACCAAATAAGAGAAAATAGCATTTTGATTTTGTTTTGCATTTTCTCGTGATTTTAATATGTCGCTTACCAGATTATCCAACGCTTCTTTGTTTGGGTTTGCATTTTTAACAATATCTTCAAACAATTGCATGGCGGCATCCATGTTTTTCGATAAACCGGAGATGGTAATGTAGCTGCGGTTACTGCCTGCCGACATGCTGAACGTACATCCTAACTTATAGAATTCTTCCTTGATTTGTTCGGGGGTAAATTTATCGGTTCCCAAATATTCCAAATAAGAAGAAGCTAAGTTTAAATATTTGTCATGATAGGTGCCGATGTCGTACACATAATTCAATTCAAATAATTCATTGTCATAATTCTTGGTATGAAACATTTTGGTATAATCGTCTAACATGAGATATCCTACTTTCGATACATCGATAAATACGGGTTCGATAGGGTTTACTTTGCGGGTTTCTATCATTTTAACAAAATCACTTTTATCCGCTCTGTTAATTTTGATAGGGGTAACTTTAGGTTTTTTCACTTTTTCGATATCGGTAGGTTTGCCTTTGCGTTTATAAATGACAACGTAATTATCTCTGCGTAAATATTTCTTAGCAAAATCCATGATTTCTTGTTTGGTAATTTTTTCCAAACGATCGAGAGACACTACTTGGTCAGCCCAAGGAATATCAAGGTAAAAAGCTTCTTCAAGGGCGCCGGCACGTCCTTCATTGCTTTCGTAGCCTTGGATTTCGCGTAAGCGTAAATCGTTGATACATGCTTGCAACAACCATTCGGGGAAAGCACCCTGTTGGAGGGAGTCGATTTGTTCAAGCAGTATATCTCTCACTTCTTCTAAGCTTTGTCCGGCTTTGGGGCTGCCGTACATCATCATATAGGTATAGTCATACAACATGGACGGTGCTGAACCTGCTCCCAAGGTACGTTGTTTTTGGTTAATGTTTAAATCTACTAAACCGGCATTACCGTTAGTAAGTATCATTTCTGCCAATATCAACACCGGTATTTCTTCGGAGCGGGGATTGTTAAAACGCCATGCTAATCGGATGTTTTCAGCTTCTTTACCTACCACTTCTTTAACGATGGGAGCGGTAATCGGCTCTTCGGGTTTGAAGGTAAACTCAGGAAGAGGAGAGGATTTCATGCCTCCGAAATATTTATCTATTAAAGCAATGGCTTCTTCAGGATTGAAATCGCCGGCTAAAATAAATGCCATATTGTTAGGGACATAATAGGTAGAGAAAAATTTCTTAACATTGGTAATAGAAGGATTGCGTAAATCTTTTTGGGTGCCTATGGTGGTTTGCGTGCCATAAGGGTGGTTGGGGAAAAGAGCTTCCATCAAAGCAGCATTCACACGGCGTCCGTCTTGTGTCAATGTCATGTTTTTTTCTTCATAAATAGTTTCCAATTCAGTGTGGAATAAACGGATAGCCGGATTTTGAAAACGGTCGGCTTGGATTATCAAGAAGTTTTCCAACTGATTGGAAGGGATGTTTTCATAGTAATTGGTAAAGTCGACCCATGTGCCGGCGTTGGTGCCACTGGAGCCGATGATAGACATAAGCTTATCGTATTCGTTGGGAATAGCATAAGAAGCGGCTATTTGTGAAATGCTGTCTATTTTTGCATAAATGGCATTGCGTTCGGCTTCTTTGGATTCGTCAATTTTACGGTATTCTTCAAAAAGACGTTCAATCTCGTTTAACAGGGGTTCTTCGGCTGCCCAATTGGTTGTACCGAAATTTTTAGTGCCTTTAAACATCAGATGCTCAAAATAGTGAGCCAAACCGGTTGTTTCAGCAGGGTCTAATTTACTCCCTGCCTTGGTGGCAATGGTAATTTTGATTTTCGGCTCATCGGGGTTCACTGACATATACACTTTTAAACCATTGTCTAAAGTGTAAATACGCGCTTTGAGCGGATCGTTGGGCACGGTTTCATAGGTGTAGTTTTTCTGACTGAATGCATTGTATGCTATACCTGCACACAAAAAGAGAATAAGTGCTAATTTTTTCATTCTTTTATTATTATTTTTAAAGTGATAGATTGATTTTTTTTATACGTATTTTTTATAACGAAGCAATCATAAAAAAATTTTAAATAGTTTTAAAATAAATAAAATAGTATGTAGAAGTAATATAAAAATGCGAAAACACGTCACTTGCATTCAAAATTTATGTACGTTTGCAAAATAAAAAAATGAGGGTATATAATTTTACAACAAATTAAATATTAGATTTATGAAGTATACGGTATATGCTAAAAAGCATGAAGAAATTGGTGGTAAAATGGTAGAATTTGCAGGTTTTTATATGCCTGTGCAATACGAAGGTCTTGTTATCGAACATGAACATGTTCGCAAGGCAGTAGGTGTTTTCGATGTTTCGCACATGGGCGAGATATATGTAAAAGGACCGAAAGCATTGGAATTTGTTCAATGGGTGTCTTCTAATGATACGGCGGCATTGACCGACGGCAAAGTGCAATATTGCTGTTTCCCCAACGAAACAGGCGGTATTGTGGACGATTTTTTAACCTATCGTATCAAGGAAGATCATTATTTATTGGTAGTCAATGCTTCCAACATCGACAAAGACTGGAATTGGCTGGTAAGCCAAAATAAAAAATTCGGAGCTGAATTGTACAATGCTTCCGACGAAACATCACAATTGGCGATACAAGGTCCTTTGGCATTGAAAGCCATGCAGAAACTTTGCTCCGAGCCGATTGAGAACATGGAGTATTATACATTTAAATACCTTACCTTTGCAGGTATCCCCAATGTGCTCTTGTCGACAACGGGTTATACCGGTTCCGGCGGCTGTGAAATTTATTTTAAAAATGCCGATGCTTTCAAAATATGGGATGCCGTTTTTGAAGCCGGTAAAGAATACGGTATCAAGCCTATCGGTTTGGGTGCCCGCGATACCCTCCGCCTGGAAATGGGTTTCTGCTTATACGGTCACGAAATAAACGACACCACTTCCCCCATTGAAGCCGGTTTGGGTTGGATAACCAAATTTGTTGACCATAAAAACTTTATCAACAAAGCTGCCTTGCTGAAACAAAAACAAGAAGGCGTGAGTCGTAAAATTGTAGGCTTTGAAATGATAGACAGAGGTATTCCTCGTCAGGGTTATGACATTGTCGACGATAAAGGCAATAACATAGGACATGTTTGCTCCGGCACGCAAGGTCCTTCGGTTAAAAAAGCCATAGGTACTGCTTTAATCAAAGCCGAATTTGCCAAAGCAGGCACAGAAATATTTGTTATTATCAGAGAGAAAGCCTTGAAAGCCGTTGTGGTAAAAATGCCTTTTTATAAAGTATAAGATGGATGGGAATACTCCCAAAGACGATATCAGAACATTAAACGATGAGCAACTATCCGCTTGGGTAGTTGCTCATGTTGAAAAAGCCTTTCGGGCAAAACAAATTTCCGAATGGTTGTGGAAGAAAAATGTCGCTGCTTTCGACGATATGATTAACATTCCCCTTCCTTTGCGACAAGCCCTTAAAGAGAATTTCTTCCTGCAAAAAATTAGCATAGACGAACGCCAACAAAGCAGCGACGGCAGCCTGAAATATGCGTTGAAATTAGCCGATGCTCAAGTAATAGAAATGGTATTGATACCCTCGAAAAACCGCACTACCGTTTGTGTTTCCTCTCAGGTAGGCTGCGGATTGGGATGCCGCTTTTGTGCTACTGCCAAGCTGGGATTTACACGCAACCTGCTTGCCCATGAAATGTACGAACAAGTGTTTATTGCCAACGAAGAAAGCAAACAGCTTTTCGGGCATCCTCTTACCAATATTGTATGGATGGGGATGGGCGAACCTCTGCTGAATTACGAGAATGTGATACAGGCAATTAATTATATTACTTCAGCCAAGGGCCTGGCAATGTCGAAAGACAGGATTACCCTCTCAACTTCCGGCATTGGCAACGGAATACGCCGCTTAGCCGACGACGGAATAAAAGTGCATCTGGCACTCTCACTACATAGCGCCGACAATAGCCAACGGGCGGAACTCATGCCCATTGCCCAAACAAATTCCCTTACTCAACTTTCCAATGCCCTTGCTTATTACTATCAAAAAACAGGATTACGAATCTCTATCGAGTATCTTTTACTCCATGATGTTAATGATACACCTGAGCATGCCCGTAAACTGGCTGTTTTTTGCAAACGCTTTCCGGTTAAAATAAACCTTATCGAATACAACTCCCATCCCTATGCCGACTTTAAAAGCAGCAACAAACAAAACCTGAGACTTTTTATGGAACTGCTTGAAAGCAAAAATCTGATTGTGAATCTCCGCCTCAGCAAAGGAAAAGATATTGCCGCCGCCTGCGGACAATTAGCCAACGAGAAAGGCTGAAAAGTGAAGAGTGAATAGTGAAAAGTGTTAATGCCTAAATAAGGTTGACCGGTTATAACTTATTTTAATTACCTTATTTCATACTCCAATACATCAATTTTTTTTTGATTTTGAGTTGTTTTGAATTGGCATTCATTGTTTGCCCAAACAGACTGTAATATTTTCCATCTGCTTTATGTGTTTTTCCTAAATATGTTCCTTTTATACCAGATGCTGTAAAATCTTTTTTGTTTGTACAATCTGTCCATGTAACCTTTCCATCTTCGGCTTCATACCAATCTTCCCCCGTCGGGTCTACAAACTTCATCGGATTATTCGCACAATAAGTATACGGTGAAATGGAAGGATATTTCTCAAACATCATAGTTTTAAGGCTACACTCTTCTAAATCAATACAAGTGGAGAGTTGCCCCACAGCGTATTGATAGTTTATTCCCTTGAAATTATTAACTACACAATCCTTCATCGCTTTGCTTTAGCCTTGTTTTTCTCTCTACTTTTTCTTATCTCTTTGAATTTCTGTACTATATTTTTCATTTTTTGAAAATACCTAAAATGGCACACTACCACATAAAGGACCCGATGGTACATTTTCCACTATTCTATGTTACCATACATCATTTTATTTTTTTTATATTTTTCATTTTTTATTGCATAAAAAAAATCATCTAAGCTTTTTACTTTATATAGCATATAGAAATAATCAATATTTCTAATTTTTTTGTTTCTATCTAATTCACAAAAAATAAAATTTATTGATTTTCCTCTACCTCCATGAATAAAAATAAAAGCATAATAATTTCCTTTATTAATAAGAAATAACATTTGATTATCTGGTAATTGCCATGGAAATCTAATAACATCGTTTTGCTGATACTTTATATTTGGATTTGCAATTCTAAAAACGCCATATTTATTTTTTAATTCTTTTTTTATTGAATTTGGTATTGTTGTTTTTTTGTATGTTATTTTTATTTTGACATTTTCATCAAATAAAACCTTATTAATTAAATTATTTATAGTATCTGATTGTGAAAATGACAAATAAGAAATCATCATATATAAAATTAAAAATAAAATTTTCATCTTTATTATTCCTTTTCTTTTGAATTTATTTCTTCTTTTGAATTAACATCTTTAGCTATAAAATCATTCCCATCATGATTTTCTCTTATTCCTTCCCCCAATATCTTTGCTGCTGGTGTTTCAATTTGAGTTATTACAAATTCGTCTTCTTTATTATCATATTGGTCATCTGTTCCTAACAAAAATAATTTCTCACTCATTGATTTAAAAATATCAACAAATCCATGACCAAGTTCATGTAATAAACCTAACGCAGGTGATTGTTTTCCACCTGTTTCATCTAAATTTTCATCAACACAAGCCAGTCCTAATTTTGTATTAAATCTTACCGTATTTGAAAAAGGATTATATAAAGTATTACCTTTAGTTTCTTTTATTTTTATTAATTTATTATTTTTTGCAATTTTTTCTATAATCCCTAATTGATCCCCTTGTTTTACATAATTTAATGCTTTTACGGCATTATTCACAAAATTATTTCCTCCACTATATACCATTCCAGGTGTATAAACTATTGATTTTGGCTTTTCAAACAACCTTGCAATACCTGTTTTTTCTTTATAATAAATTCTTATTTCTTGACCATCATCATCTACTAAAAGAATCGGATTATTTGCACAATAGGTATACGGTGAAATGGAAGGATATTTCTCAAACATCATAGTTTCAAAGCTGCACACTTCTAAATCTCCCCAAGTGGGGAGGAACTGCGGTAGTGCGTGTTGTGAGAGTATTGCCTTGTAGGTTTGGTTCATGTTTAAAAGTATTTCGTTTTGCAAAAATATACTTTTATTTGTTTCATTGAAAAAAATAAATGGCAACAATAGTAATAGCATCATTTATGAGTTCCCATGTCCGTTCGCAGGACGTCCCAAGCTTGTTAAAAGGACGTCCCCAGCTCGTGCGACTGAGATTGCAATCTCAGCTCGGCGAGATTGCAATCTCAACCAATCGAGATTGCAATCTCAATTCAACGAGAATGCAATCTCGTTTCAACAAGCATGGGAGCTCCTTTCAACGACTCCCCATGCTCCGATGAAAAAGACAGGCACGGCGTTTTAATGAAGGTGGGAAGCACTTGCAACAAACTCGCTAACCAAGGGGAAAGGGACAAGGTAAAAGTAAAAAGTAAATCACGAGAGAAATTATGAATCATTATGGTCCAACGAAACTCAGTAGTTTCTGAGCGTAAAGCCGTGAAATTTGATTTACACAGTTAGTAAACGATTAACGTAAAAGCATCGGCCAATCATTTGATAAGCATCCTCCGGTGTTAGGGAGCGCTCCTTAGGTTCATTTGATGGCTTTCCAAGAAGCATTACATAGCTGGCAAATCGGACTAAGGTGGGCACCCTAACAATGACAGATAAGCATCCAATCTCTGGAGCATAACTATGTATTATTCTTTTTACAACGTACGAAAACAAAAAACATCCTTTTATTAATATTTTTTGTTGCTTTCAAAACAGTAACTATTGGAATAACATAGAGACATAGCATTCTATGTCTCTACAATTCTTTTTTCGGCACGAAATCAGTTTCTGTATTAATCGAAATAGGAGCCGAATATTTCGGAAATGGTAGCTTCGTATTTTTTCAGCATGGCATTTCTTTTCAATTTCAAGGTAGGGGAGAGTTCGCCGGTAGCGCTTCCCCATTCTTCGTGCACAACGCGGAAGCGTTTTACTTGTTCGTGAGGGGCTAATTTCTCGTTAATCTGGTCGATTTCTTTTTTAATGCGTTGTACTGTCAGAGGATTTTCAACCAATTCGTCATTATCGCGATAATGAAGTTTGTGTTTGCTTCCCCAGAAATGTAAATAATTGAAATTCGGAGATATCAAAGCAGAAACAAATTTTTGGTTTTCACCGATTATCATGACATTTTCGATAAATGGTGATTCTTTAATTTTATTTTCCAAGAGCTGTGGGGCAATGTACTTTCCGGACGATAATTTGAAAATATCTTTTTTACGATCGGTAATGCGGAGGTAGCCGTCTTTGGTAAATTCGCCGATATCACCGGTATGGAACCAGCCTTCTTCGTCTATGACTTCTTGGGTATATGCAGGGTCTTTGTAATAACCCATCATCAAGCATACTCCTTTGGTTAAGATTTCTCCGTCATCGGCAAGTTTCACTTCGATACCATCAATAAGTTTTCCGACAGAGCCGATGAGAACGAGATTATCTTTGGGTCTGTTAACGGCAATAACGGGAGAGGTTTCGGTCAATCCGTAGCCTTCCACTACTTTCATTTTTGCTGCAGTAAAAAGTCTGACTATCTTAGGTTGTATGGAAGAGCCTCCGGAGACTATCAATAATTCGTTGCCTCCTAAATTCTCTCTCCATTTGCTGTATATCAATTTATCGGCAATTAAATATTTCAATTTATAGAAAGGTGATTTGTTGTTATTGTCGAAAATCTGTCCGGCATTGAACGCCCAAAAGTAGATTTTCTTTTTCATTCCTTTCAGGTCTTTGCCTGCGGAACGGAACTTTTCGAAGGTCATTTCCAATACACGGGGAACGGAACAGAATCCGTTTACATTGCCATCTTTCAAGTCGGCACCGATGGTGCTTAGACTTTCCGCATAATAAATGCTAACGCCAAGGTATTGAAAAGAATAATTCATGCTACGTTCGTAAATATGGCAAAGCGGGAGAAAACTTAACATCCTGTGGCGGTGGTCAACAATTTGCATATTGCCATGTGCCATTGCATTAAAAGTGATGGCGCGATGTGACAGCATAACTCCTTTGGGAGTGCCGGTAGTGCCCGAGGTATAAATAATGGTACATAAATCTTCAGGTTTGATGTTCTTTTTGTTTTCCTCTATTGTTTTGTTATAGATGTTTTTTGTGTTTAATCCCAACAAGCTAATATCATCTAAATGTTTTTGATTTTCGATGGGATTCACGGTATAGACAATCGGTTTAACTTCCAGGGCTTGAATAGCGGGATATACTACATTAAAAATAATTTCATTTCCTATAATAACAAGCTTGGCATCGCTATGATGGATGATGTATTTGTAATCTTCAATTCCTAAGGTAGGATATACCGGCACATGGACTAAATTTGCCATTCCCAAAGCCATATCAATAAAATTCCATTCGGGACGATTGTTAGTAACCGTAACCACTTTGTCTTGTGGCTGCAATCCCAAAGCTAAAAAGCCGTAACTAAGCAGATGTGCCTTTTCATAATATTCGTCCACACTTATTTTTTTCCATATCCCATTCTTTTTTTGCGCTAAAATATCTGTTTTATGCGCATATTTTTCCTTTAATTGTTCAAGAAAATCGAATGTCCTTGTAATTTCCATGCTATAATATTTTAATCTTTATTTTCTTTGTTGGGATTCCCGGGTTTGAGCGTATCTCCTGTTTTTTTAATGGCTGTATCGATGGTTGATCGTAATTGTATTAAGGATAAATTAATGTTTTTCAAACTAAATCCATGTCCGTTGGTATCGGTATGTTTCTTATAAATTTGATTGATAAGATTTTGGTATTTAAGCATTAATACGTTACGTTTTAATTTGAGCGTAGGCGAAAGTTCTCCTGTTTGCGGACTCCATTCATCGGCAACGAGACGGAAAAATTTAATTTGTTCGTGCGGTGCCAATGTTTTATTACAGCTATCAAGTTCTTTTTGAAAACGCTTATTGGTTTCTTTGAGGGCAATAAGTTCATCGTTATCTTTGTAATGCAGTTTGTGTTTCCCTGCCCAGAAATGCAGGTAGTTGAAATTTGGAGAAATAATGGCGGAAGCAAACTTTTCGTTTTCTCCAATCACCATCGAATCAACAATTAAAGGCGACTCTTTCAGCTTATTCTCTATCAACTGCGGAGCGATGTATTTCCCTGACGATAGCTTGAAGATTTCTTTTTTCCTATCGGTAATTTTTAAATAAACTCCATCTACAAATTTACCGATATCACCGGTATGAAACCACCCTTCTTCGTCTATGACTTGTTTGGTGTATTCCGGATCTTTGTAATAACCTAACATCAAACAAGGACCTTTGGTTAGTATTTCTCCGTCGTCGGCGAGTTTCACCTCAACACCTTTGAGGATGGTGCCTACCGTACCGAGTTTAACACGTTTGTTATTTGCATTGTTAACGGCAACAACGGGAGATGTTTCCGAAAGACCGTATCCTTCATACACTTCTAAGCCGGCGGCATGGAACAAACGAACAATTTTATCTCTCACGGCAGAACTGCCGCAAACAATAGCCATTCTATTTCCGCCGAATTTTTCTCTCCATTTTACATATACCAGTTTGTCAAACACTTTTTGCCAAAAGCTATACCAAAAATTCTTGTTTAAATCATAACGATGTCCGTGATTAATAGCAAGTGAATAAATAATTTTCTTAATCCCGTGAAGGTCTTTACCGGCAGCAATGAATTTATCGTATACCATTTCCAATATTCTGGGGACGGAACAAAAACCGTTTGCCTTAACGTCTAAAATATCTGCTGCAATGGTAGCTAAGCTTTCCGCATAATAGATACTTACTCCCAAATATTGGTATTCGTAGTTCATGCTTCGTTCGTAAATGTGACACAATGGTAAAAAGCTGACGATTCTATGATAATGGTTCAAAGGTTGGGCTTCGGCATGAGCAGTGAAGTTCGAAATCAAATTACGATGCGATAACATTACCCCTTTAGGGTCGCCGGTAGTGCCCGAAGTATAAATAATGGTGGCTATATCGTTGGGGTCTATTGTTTTTTTGATTTCATTGATAAGCTCTTCATTCTTTTTACGAGTTGAAATGCCAAGCTTCAAAATATCGTACAATGTCTTTTCATTCTCAATTTTATCTAAGGTATAAATATCGGGATGATGCTTGAAATTGGCAAAAGCCGGTTGCACGCGATTATATATCTGCTGTATACCGATAATGACAACTTTGGCATCGGAATGATTTACGATAGTTTCGTAGTCGTGAGGATTTAATGTGGGGTATACAGGCACATGGATAACTCCTAATATACTAAGAGCCATGTCGATAATATTAAACTCGGGACGATTGTTTGTGATACTAACCACTTTATCCCCTTTTCGGAGTCCGATTTCATGAAAACCGTAACTCATCAAAACGGAATATTTGTAGTAATCGTTGGTGCTATAGGTTATCCATTCCCCGTCTTTTTTCCCCGCAAGGATATCTTTTTTTTGATATTTTTCTACTATCCAATCTAATAATTCAAATGTTCTTGTAATTTCCATTTAGAATAATGTTTTGTTAGGTCGACAAAAGTAGAAAAAAAAATTACAAAAACGGCATTTATTTTTTTATTTCATTAAATATTTTAAGAATATCTTATAAATCAAACGCCTTTTGAATCTTGTGTACATAATCGAGTTTTTCCCAAGCAAAAAATTCTACTTCTTTAAAATATTTGGTCTCTCCATTGACTTTCTTTGCTTTGACATTCTCATTGGTATAATAGACTTCAATTTCTTTGGTAAAAGGGTCTCTTCCAAAATGTCCGTAGGAAGCAGTTAGTTGAAAGATAGGATTTTGTAGTCCAAAACGTTGGATGATGGCATAAGGGCGTAAATCAAAAACGGCATTTACTTTTTCAGCTATATCGGCATCGGTGATTTTCTTTCCGTTTTTATCTTTCAGCAAGCAGGTATTAAAGGTATTAATAAACAAGCCTACCGGTTTGGCAATGCCGATAGCGTAGGCAACTTGTACCAATACTTCTTTGGCAACGCCTGCTGCCACTAAATTTTTAGCAATATGTCGTGCTGCATAAGCCGCCGAACGATCTACTTTCGAGGAGTCTTTGCCTGAAAAAGCACCACCGCCATGGGCACCTTTGCCTCCGTAGGTGTCGACAATGATTTTTCTTCCCGTCAAACCGGTGTCACCGTGAGGTCCACCGATTACAAATTTACCTGTAGGATTTACATATAATTGATAATCACCCTTGAAAAGCTTGCGAATATGTTCGGGACATGCTTTTTTTACCCGTGGAATCAGTATTTTTTCAACATCGTTTTTAATGATGGAAAGCATTTCATTGTCTGCTTTTTCTTGTGCTTTGCTGCTGTCATCTTTGGGTTGGATAAAATCATCGTGTTGGGTAGAAATAACAATGGTGTTAATTTTAACAGGAACTCCTTTTGCATTGTACTCAACCGTTACTTGCGATTTTGAATCGGGACGTAAATATTTCATCTTTTTCCCTTCTTTACGAATGGCAGCCAATTCTTGCATAAAGATATGTGCCAATTCGATGGGAACAGGCATCAAGTTATCCATTTCTTTCACCGCATAGCCGAACATCATGCCTTGGTCGCCGGCACCTTGATTCTCAATTTTGGATCTCTCAACACCTTGATTGATATCGGGCGATTGCTCGTGTATTGCCGATACAATGCCACAAGAGTTACTTTCAAACATGTATTCGCCTTTGGTATACCCGATTTCTTTGATTACTTTGCGAGCAATAGTTTGAATGTCAACATATCCTTTTGTTTTTACTTCGCCCGCACATACTACCAATCCGGTGGTAACAAGCGTTTCACAAGCTACTTTTGAATGGGGGTCATGACGTAAAAACTCGTCTAACAATGCGTCTGATATTTGGTCTGATACTTTGTCGGGATGTCCTTCCGAAACCGATTCGGATGTAAATAAATAAGCCATATTTTAAAAATTTTAATTGTTAAATACCTAATTTTTAAAAGGAATGGATTCTAATGATTGATGGAAAATGTCGTTGTTTTAGCATTTTTGAGTGGTTGCAATCAAATCAAATCTATCCACTTTTTTCTTCTGCAAAAGTAATATTTTTTCTTTTATGATTCATGGTTTTTAAATAAAAAAGATTTTTTTAATTCCCTCAAAAAGAAAAAGAGTATTTTTGCAGATATAAATCAATTAGCAAGCATGAAAAAAACTGTTATATTCATTTGTATTATTCTTATTGGTTTTCAAAGCTTCTCTCAAAAAAGCGGGGATAAAACATATTTTTTGCTTACCGATACCGTTTTTACGGAAGGAAGTTATTGTATTTTACCCGATATTATTTTTAATTTGAGTGGAGGTGGTTGGATTGATTCGCAAGGAATGTTAGATTCAATCGTTCTTTTTTTAAAGAAAAATTCTACTTTAATTGTCGAAATCGGATGCCATACCGATTCCCGACCCATACCCATGACCAACGATACCTTAACGCAAAGAAGGGCAATACGGATTATAGAATATTTCATTGAAAAAGGTATAGACCCCAAACGCCTTGTTGCAAAAGGTTATGGGGAACATGAACCGAGAAAATTGGAAAAAGATATGGTGTCACGTGGTTTTACTTTTAAAAAGGGAACCTTATTAATCCCGGCATACATTAATAGTATTGCCGACAGACAAGAAAAAGAAGCTGCCCACGATTTAAATAGAAGAACGGAAATGAAAATTCTACGTGTGGATGCTAAGCCATAAAAAGAATATAGAATAGTAATATATTGATATTTATTTTCTCCATATTTTCTACGATAGAATGGAACGTTTAGTATACGACAGGATATTTTTGAAATTTTCTTTTTTACATATCAGTAAATTTTGTATATTTGCATAAAATTTTTTATATGGCGAAAGAGATTAAATTCAGTTTGTTATACCGTGACATGTGGCAATCTTCCGGAAAATATGTGCCACGAGTGGATCAATTGATACAAATAGCTCCTGTTATTGTCGATATGGGATGTTTTGCCCGTATAGAAA
>JAQVNO010000075.1 GCA_028703095.1 Bacteroidales bacterium | reverse complement strand
TGGCAAGATCGGCATCTAATTTGTCATCGAATCCCAATAAAATGGCCGATATAACTGCATTTTCTTCTTTATCTAGGTTTCCTTTATTGAGAATTTCTAATAATTTTTGCCGGAGTTGTGAGGCAAATATCATTATTTTATTTCCTTTTTTGTCGACTAATAATTCCCAAGCTTCAGGGGAGACAAAGCCTTGAAAATGTATAGTTTTTATTTCCAAATAACGTTTATAATTAAATTCTTGCGGATTTTTTGGTTCATCAATGCATTGTGCTTGCGTATAAAAAACCAGTCTGTCGCCGTACTTTATTTTTTCCGCTCGTTCATCTTTTTTAATAAATAAAATAATATTAAAATCAGATGTTTGCCAATCAATACTATCTTTATACTGAACGATACGCACTATTAATTTCACACTATTGGCTTTTATCATGGGCGATTCCTTTACATCACCTATATATAAATTTTTTTGATTAGATTCTGAAACATATAATGGGGCTTTGTTTGTAATAACATATAGATAAGTGCCGAAAAATCCAATCCATACAAAGGATACAATAATTATACTTCCACTAATTATTCGATATTTATAACGGATGTAATAATGGAAAAGAAAAATCAATAGTATTCCGAAAATACTAATTATCAATCCAAAAAGAATGGGAATGTGAAAAAAATTGCGAAAGGTAAAAAAAAGAAAAGTGCCGCTTAGGTAACTTCCTAAAATCCTTAATAAAGGATATTTACTCCAGTTAAACATAATTTGTTTGTTTTTTAATTATGATTCTCTCCGAAAATAAAAATAATATGCAAAAATACAATTATTTTTAGTTCTTAGTCAAAAGTAAAGCGGAAAATGACAATTTAAATAAAAAGATTCACATTTGCATTATCAGCACGCCCCATATACGTAGCTACACCACCTATAGTTACTTCATCCATTAATTCTTCTTTGCTAACACCCATTACATCCATCGACATTTGGCAGGCAATAAATTCAACTCCGTTATCCAACGCTTGTTGACGTAAGGATTCCAAAGAGTCAATCCCTTTACTTTTCATCAAGTAACGCATCATGATACTTCCGGCTCCAAACATGCTGAATTTGGAAAGTTTAAGTTTTAAGGAACTTGAAGGCAACATAATACCAAATATTTTGCCGAAGAAATCTTTTTTCACTTTTGGTTTTTTCACTTTCTTAATCACATTTAATCCCCAGAATGTGAAGAATATTGTAACCTTTTGTCCGGTAGCGGCAGCACCATTAGCCAATACGAAAGTGGCTAATGCTTTGTCTAATTCTTGACTGAATAAAATTAATGTTTTCCCTTTTCCGTCGCAAGTGGTAACTGTTGTACAATGTTTTGGAGATCCTTTTTCAATCACTACTGTATATTTTCCTTTATCGCTTGTGCTTGAAATAAGGGTGTTGCCTGTCATGTTACACCAGGCTTCAGCATCTCTTGAGAAACCCGGGTCGGTTGATGTAACTTCTAACACTTCACCTTCTTTGATTTCATCGATTTTATTTTTCAATTTTAAAATTGGACCCGGACATTGTAAGCCGCAGGCATCCACTTTAATAATATTTTTAATTATTTTTTCCATAACAGGTTTTGAGGAATACTGAGGTGTATTCGTATCATTGTTTTTATTAATATTATGTGTAAGACTAACAATGGATTTATATGTTTTATATCCCCCCGAGAGATTAAATACTTCTTTAAATCCTCTCCCTATGAGTATTTGTTGTGCCAAATAGCCTCTTAATCCTACTTGACAAAATATGGCAATGGGTTTGGTAGTCGGAATTTCATCCAAACGTGTACGTAACTCATCAACAGGAATGTTGATAGCTTCGGGAATACTTCCCAATTTAAATTCATCTTTTGTGCGAACATCCAATAATGTAAATTTTTCTCTACCTGCATATTGTATATCTCTCCAATAAATAACCGGCATTTTGCCGCTTAGAATATTTGCGGCTACATACCCAGCAATGGCGATAGGATCTTTTGCCGATGAAAAGGGTGGTGCATACGTATGTTCCAAACGAATAAGGTCGTATATAGTTCCTCCTTTTTTTATCAATAAGGCGATTTGGTCAATACGCTTATCTATTCCTTCTATTCCTATACATTGGGCACCAAAAATTTTTCCATTTTCCGGATGGAAGGTTAATTTTACCGTTAAATTAAAAGCATTGGGATAATAACCGGCATGCGATCCCGAATGAGTGGTGGAACTTTTGTATGGAATATTATGTCTCACAAGTTGTTTTGCAGCTAATCCTGTAGATGCTACCGTTATGTCAAACACCTTTGCAATAGAAGTTCCGATAGCTCCTTCGTAAATAAATTTATTTCCAAAAACCATATTATCGGCTACAATTCGTCCTTGTCTGTTTGCCGGATTTGCTAAATAATTTAACCAAGGCTTTCCGGTTATAGGATGCGGAAATTCAATCGCATCTCCAACGGCATAAATATCATTCTCAGAAGTTTGTAAATATTCGTCAACCCAGATACCACCGGCTTCACCAATTTTTAATTCGGCTGCTTTGGCTAGTTTTGTTTCAGGTTTAACACCTATGGATAAAATAACAATATCTGCCATTAAGATTTCGCCATTGTCTAATTGTACTTCAACCTGATTATCTTTACGTTCGAAAGCTATCACAGATTTCTCCAGATAGAGAGCTACCCCTTTCAACAGCAAATGTTCTTCTGCCAATGCTGCCATCGATAAATCAATAGGAGGCATTACTTGATTCTGTTTTTCGACTATTGCTACTTGTGCTCCGGTATGGTGTAAATTTTCAGCCATTTCTAAACCAATAAACCCTGCCCCAACTACTACTGCTTTTTTAATGGAGTGATGGGTAATATAATTTTTAATGGCATCCGTGTCAGGAACGTTGCGTAAAGTAAAAATGCCTTTCGAATCAATTCCTTTAATGGGAGGCATAAAAGGGTATGCTCCCGGAGATAGTAATAATTTATCATAAGTTTCACTATATACTTCTCCATTCGATTTCCGAATTTGTACAGTTTTATGAACGGAATCAATAGAAATAGCTTCCTGTTCTACCCTTACATCTACGTTAAATCGATTGCTAAAAGATTGGGGTGTTTGTAAAAAAAGCTTCTCTCTTTCTTGTATTACACCACCTATATAATATGGTAATCCGCAATTAGCATAGGAAATATATTGTCCTTTCTCTAAAAGGATAATTTCGCACGATTCATCTATTCTTCGGATTCTTGCGGCAGCGGTTGCTCCTCCGGCTACTCCACCAACTATTACATGTTTCATTATTCTTTTTTATCTTTATAAATTATTAACATTTTTTGAAAGTCGCACTAATTCTCTCAAATTTAATGGCATTTGATTTTCATCACATCGGATTGAAGCTACCTTTATCTTGCCCATTTCTGTTAAGGTAAAATACATTTTTCTTCTATCTTTTTCTCCCATATAACGCTCAATATATCCTTTGTTCTCGACAGTTTTAATGACTTTTGATGTATTCGAAGCAGATAATTTTAACTCTTTTGCTAATTCTCCGGATGACAAAGGATTTTTTTTCAACAAACACATTACTACACCCTCATTAAAACTTATTTCATACGTTTGTTGGAATTTGAATTCAAAATCGTTGATTGCTTGATTTATTTCACGTATATAACTTAGTATTTTTACCTTTTTTTCCATTTTATTTTATTAATAAATTTTTTATAACTTCAATAAATTTTTCTTTGGACAATGCTCCCATTGCCATTTGTGGATTGTCGCGCATGGGTATAAACAGAAATGTAGGAACACTTTGAATGCCGAAAACACCGGCTAATTCTTGTTCTTTATCAATATCTATTTTGTATATATATAGTTTGCCTGCATACTCTTTTGCCAAATCTTCTAAAATGGGGGAAACAGCTTTACAGGGTCCACACCATGTGGCATAAAAATCAATAATGGCAGGTTTATCACCTAGATAAATCCATTCTTGTGAGTTTTTTTCATAATCCAATATTTTAGACAAAAAATCTTGCTTATTCAAATGGATAGGGGTAGAAATGATTTCTTTGAAACAATCTTCCCCCTCGTGATGTTCACAAGCTTCGCCACAATCCTCGATTTTTCCGGCAAGAAAATCTTTGACAACATCATCCACATTTCCGCTGCATCCGCGAATTACTTTGATGTTTTTGGCTTCTAACACATTTTTGGCACTTTCTCCCATATTTCCGGCTAACATAGTTTTCACTCCCATCGCTTGTAATCTTGAAACAATATCCGATTTACACCCGCATCCTTCCGGCGCTTCTAACTGTTCTTGTACTACTATATGGTTCTGTTTATCTATAGTATAAATTGTATAGTATTGGCAATGTCCGAAATGTTCGTCTACTTTTTTATCATTCGTTGGAACGGCAATTTTCATATAAATTTTTTTAATTTTTTAAGGTTTCAAAAGTACAAAATTTTATTGATATTTTCAATATTTTTCAGTTAAAAATATTGATATTATAATTGCAAGAAAAATAGTATGAATATTCATGTTTTATGTAATACATTTCTTCTTAAAATCAAGATTTTGACTGATTTTAAATTCTAATGCAAATTTATTTACAAGTTGTATTTCCTCGATTTTATGAAATACGGGGATATCAACCAATAATGAAAAATAAGTGTTTTTCTTAGCAATAAAAGTTATATGTGGCGTTAGGGAAATAGTTTGATAACCGGTCCCATACAATTCTTGATTATTCTCTCGTTTTGAACGAGATTTATATTCATAGCTTACTTGTATGCCAACTATTAAACTTTCAACGGCTTTATAATTAGCGTCTGCCGAAAGAAATAATGTATTCCCGTATTTATAGTTAAAATTATATGATTTAATGCGTTGAGCATATTCAAAAATATTAAAGGAAGTAATAAAAAATCTTTTAGGTAAGTTCGTATAAAAATATATTCCACCGCTATATCTGAAGCTTCCTGAGGATGGTTGTAAGGATATAGGTAATTTTATGCCATTATCCTCACAATCAAACTTACCTACCGGAAATTTAACATTAAAATAAGGGGCTAGTTCTATCCCTTTTTTACTATGAACATAGGCTTTATAACTTATTGAAAGATCAAGATCTCCTACTCCTGAACCATTTAATTTTCCAAATAAATCACTTTTAAATGTTTCCGTTTTGTTTATATAATAACCTAATGAAATAGATGCCGATAATCGTTTTGTAATTCCATATCCAAAATTCACATTCAAATAATTATAATTGGAATTCTTGAGTGCAGTCGGGAATTCAAGAGTGGTTTTATGCATTTCTTCATAATAAGTATCCGAAAAGCTAAACCTATAATTTAGTCCAACTTTCATTTTTTTTCCTTCAATCGTATTGTCAGATGTTGATACAGATATGGGATTCCCTGCTCCGCAACACTGCGCAAAAATAACATTTTGTAACAGTAAGATATTTAGTATAAATACCAAAAATAATTTCATTCTTAATACCTCGGCTTAACTTCTATATTAATACTTTTACTTACATGTCCAGAATCATTAGATGCTTTACATGTAATAGTATTTACTCCAATACACGAATAACATCCCCAGTAAATAACTTCTTTACCACTGCCAATTAAAGTTCCACTGTTTTTTTGCCATTCATACGTTAAATTTTTCCCCTCAACAACAGCCTTAACATATACAGTGTCAAATACTTTTACACTGTATGAGGAAGCTTCCAAACTAATAAATTTTATGGCAGATGTATTATCTTCATCTATCGGATCAACATATTCTTTTTCGCAGAAAGTTAAAACAAATAAAGCTAATACTACAATAACGCTCCAAAAAAGCTTTTTCATATTGTTTTCATAAATTTTAAAAATACTATATGTATTTCGTTTCTGATACGACGATACACATTTAAAACATATTCCGCTTCTCCATGTGCATCGGCAGGGTCTTCAAAACCCATGTGTAAACGATGCTTTACGTTTCCTAAAAATATCGGACAACTTTCTTTGGCATTGTCACAAACGGTAATTACATAATCCCATGATTCTCCGGTATACATATCCGCATTTTTCGGTTCGTGATGAGAGATATCGATTCCCAGTTCCGCCATTACCTTCACAGCGTTCGGATTGACTTGTTTTTCGGGTTTTGTCCCTGCCGAATGAACATCCAGCTTTTTATCAAAAGATTGTAAAAAGCCTTGCACCATTTGACTGCGACAACTATTACCGGTACATAGAATAAGTATTTTCATAATGATTTCTTCAATGTTTATACGATGCTTCCAAATAATAGACCGGCAATGGTAGAGAGCATAATTACTAATAATGAATATACTATCGTTTTCTGAGTTCCTATAATTCCACGTATTACTAACATATTTGGTAATGATAAGGAAGGTCCGGCAAGCAACAATGCCAAAGCCGGTCCTTTGCCCATCCCTGATGCCAACAAACCTTGTATAATGGGAACTTCGGTTAAAGTAGCAAAATACATAAAAGCACCTATAATAGAAGCGAAGAAATTAGATAATAAGGAATTCCCGCCAACTAACCAAGCAATCCATGCATTGGGAATTACACCGGCTATGGAAGTATTGTCGTGGGTGGAACCTAAAAGAAATCCCGCAATCACCACACCTATCGCCAACAAAGGAACGATTTGTTTGGTAAAACCCCAAGAGGAGAGTATCCATTCTTTGTTGTCGTTTTCTTCCTTTTTATCCAATAAAGAAATTATACTAACGGCAGTAATAGCAATCACTATGCTAATCATCGGATTGGAAAACAGAAAAGCGATCAAAGCTGTTAATGCGGCTCCTATTAACACCAACCAGGGTTTTAGTTTTAAAATGTATATCAAAGAATAAACCAATACCAACCCAAAGGCTCCGGTGATATACCATTTATAAGACCAAATATAAAACCACAGACTTGAAGTATCTTCTGCCGAAGGTTTTCCCCAGTTTGCAAACACCAATATCAGCACCAAGGTAAAGAAATGTATCATAGTTTGCCAAAGTGGGCGTTTCTCCGGTACATCCGGAAAATTCATTTGTTCTTCCGCTTTTATTTTCTCTTCCTTACGATAAATAAACGCCATTACCAAACCGATAATCACACTAAAAGCAACTGCTCCTATGATACGCGCCACTCCCATTTCAAAACCTAATATACGAGCTGTTAAAATAATAGCCAATATATTAATGGCAGGACCGGAATATAGAAAAGCGATAGCAGGTCCTAATCCCGCTCCTCGCTTATGTATACTTGAAAACAAAGGCAATATGGTGCAAGAACATACCGCTAAAATCGTTCCCGAAACGGCAGCCACCGTATAAGCTACCCATTTTTTTGCTTTTGCTCCGAAATACTTAATTACCGACGCTTGACTTACAAATACAGATATAACTCCTGCTATCAAAAATGCAGGCAATAAACACAATACCACATGTTCTCGGGCATACCATTTGGCTAAATCGAAAGTGGCATCTATGGCAGTATTGAATACAGAACTTTGTATCGGGAGGAAAAATACTCCTAAAAAAACAAGAACAATCCAAAACAGAATTTTTATTTCTTTTTTAAGTTCCATGGAAATACCTATAATTAATTATTTTAACTCTTTTATCTTTGCTACAAGCTCCTTTTCATAGGCTTCGCGGTCATCGTTTCTGGCATATTTTGCTAATAAGTCGGATACGTTAAGGTGTTTTTTCTTTTTAGGAAAAACTACTATCAAAGTTTGTGATTTTGCATTGTAGGTATCCACTATTTTTTTATTGGCTTCATCCGCTAATGTAACGGTTTTAAAAACCACTTCATCGGCAGAAAAGTTTTTGGCAATAATATCCTTGGTAGCCATTTCTAAATTCTGACAAGCTCTTGCCTGACAACACGATAAATTTGCTTTGAAATACAATACTTCAATTTTTTTACTGCCGTTTTGAGCCATGGCTCCAAATGCGATGAGCAGTAATACCATCATAATACTTAATTTTCTCATTTTTTAATATTTTTTATGTGTGCATTAATATTTTTTCGTAACAGTTAAAGGTTTTTGGTTTTTTATTTAAATATATCTCACCTGTTTTTCGATATCCTAATTGTAGAAACAAATTGTTCATGGGATAATTTGTTGAATAAGTATCTGTTTTTAAATAATAATAGCCTGATACAAAGGCAAGATTTTCTGCAAATTGCAACAATTTAGTGCCTATGCGTTGCCGACGATAGACCGGATTTACGGTCATACGATGTAATACAAGGGCTGTATCAGGCAAAGACCATTGTATAGCATTGTATTCTTCGGGTTCCTCGGTGTTCAAACAAAGTAAGCCCCCAATTTCATTATTTATTTCATAGATGTAAAGATGTTTAGACTGTATATCGTTCAAAAATTCAGAAGAAGTAGGATAATATTTATTCCATTGTGGATTGTTTTCTCTTACCATGATATCTATGGTTTGATTCACAACTAGCATAATATTATCTATGTCTGATTTCTTCGAAAGTCGTATCATCATTTAATCGGATTATTTATTTTTCTGCATAGACCGTAATACTGAAAATACCGCTTTTACTTTCTTTAAAGTCGAGTATTTCTTTTTCTGAAAGGTATTTCAATAAAATATCCTTGGGGATATCAATTACTTTTGATTTTTGTATGCGAATATTTTTTAATCCGGCTTTCCCCATGATTGAAAGATAGTCTTCTGTTTGAATGGCTCCAGACACACATCCGGCATACATTTCTGCTGCATTCTTGATGCCGTCGGGTAAGTTGCCCTGTATCACTACATCCGATACGGACAAATGTCCACCCTGTTTTAATATCCGGTATATTTCACGGAAAGCTTTTTCTTTATCCGGTACCAAATTTAACACACAATTACTGATAACCACATCGGCTATATTATCCGCAACGGGCATGTTTTCAATATCGCCTAATACAAAAGAGATGTTTGTAAACCCAAGTTTAACGGTATTTTCCGTAGCTTTTTTTATCATTGCTTCTGTCATGTCTATGCCTATCACTTTGCCGGATTCCCCCGTAAGAGCACGGGCAACAAAACAATCGTTACCGGCACCGGAACCTAAATCAACGACCGTATCACCGGCTTTGATATGTGCAAATTCTGTCGGGAGTCCGCACCCCAAGCCTAAATCGGCTTCGCTGTTATAGCCTTCGATATGACTATAGCTTTCACTAAACACCGTATAATCTGTTCCGCAACAACAGGATGACCCACAACAAGAGGTTTCGTTTTGCGTTTGACTTTGTTCGGCTATTTCACCGTACTTTTCTTTTACAATCTTTTTTAATTCTTCGTTTTTCATTTGTATATTATTTATAAATAAAACATGATACCATAATACATACCTACTAAAATAAATAAACTTGCCACAATGTATCGAAACCACTTTTCAAAACTTTGCATTTTATTGTAAAAAATACCAAGACTTGATACACTGTAAGACAATATCCACGCAACAATAATCACGGGCAATCCGGTGGCAATGGCAAAAATTACCGGCATGAAAAAACCACCGCTGCTTGTTACGGACATGGGGATAAGCATGCCGAAATAAAATACGGCACTGGTCGGACAAAAAGCCATGGCAAAAAGCATCCCCAACAACAAAGCGCTCCATCCTCCTTTGGCTTTTATTTTTCCCCCTTCACCTTTATATCCAAAACCTTTTAATTTTAATTTATGGCCAAAAAGCATAAATAAACCTATCACTATCAAAACGGGAGCTAAAAACATTTCGCCGTAACTGGCAATTGCTTTTTGAATGGGAAAAATAGTGGCTCCTTGCCGTAGTATTATAATCAATATGACTCCCAAAACGGTATATACAACGATTCTCCCCAGCGTATACAACATTCCATTCCAAAAGATACGATTTTTGTTTTCTATGTCTTTACTGATGTATCCGATAGCGGTAATGTTAGTTGCCATCGGACAGGGACTTACTGCCGTTAACAAGCCGAGTAAAAACGCAACGACAACGGGCCACGAATTATTTTCCAAAAGCGATTGAATATATTCCATGCTGTTTATTTTAAAAGAGCATCTATTTCTTCTTTCATGCCTTCGATGAATGTTTCCGGATTTTTATAGGCATAAGAAAATCCGAAATCGGTAAAATTCTTAACCATTTCATCACCGCCTTGATGTTTTACCAATAAAAGGGAAGAAAAGGCAATTTCATACTTATCGGCTATGGGCTCATTTTCTGTTAATGAGAAATCTATTTCTCTAAAAACAATTTTACCCTCTTTCATTTCTTGGGCAAAATAGGTATCCAACATTTCTTTGGTGCGTAATTCTATGGAAACACAAGATTTGCAACGTTGCTTTCCGTGAAAATAAAGCACCTCAATGCCATCTTCTTGAATTTCTGCTTTTACTTGTGTTTGTTCTTGCTTCTTATTACTGCAGGAAAGTAAAAATAAAGCTGCCATTAAAACAAATACGGGTTTTTTCATTTTTCTTTTATTTTTTGGTTAATAAATCTTTTACCTGCGAAGTAGACAATATATGTCCGGAGGACACTACTTTTTCATTAATTACCAATGCAGGCAAGGTCAATGTGTTATACTTTAAAATGTTTACTAT
>JAQVNO010000074.1 GCA_028703095.1 Bacteroidales bacterium | reverse complement strand
TTTTATACGTGTTTTTTAAATCATCTGCCTGTATCAAGGGAGCCGTTGCTAACAAACAACAAATTGCATCGAACGATAAATTACGTTCTTGATAAGCGCCTAAAACTTCTATGATTACAGCTGCTATATCTGCATAATCGTTGGCAGTTTTATCGGAACGCAGAAAAGGCACTTTGGCGCCATATTGCACCGCAATTTCAGCAATTTGCTCATCATCAGTAGAAACCATCACCTCCTCAAATAAATTTGATTGTAATGCCGTTTCGATGGAATACGCAAGAATGGGTTTTCCTAAAAATGCTTTGACATTTTTCAGGGGAATTCTTTTACTGCCTCCTCTGGCAGGGATAATAGCTATATTTTTCATTTCATGAATGTTAACACTTTATCGATAACATATTCCTGCTCTTCATCTGTCAAGCCGGGATACATTGGCAAACTTAAACAGTGCATATACATATCTTCCGTAATCGGCAAGTAGCCTTTTTTATAACCGAGTTCTTGGTAATATGGATGCCAATGTACAGGGATGTAATGCACTTGTACTAAAATGTTATGTTCATGCAAATAGTTATACAATTCCTGTCTGGCTTCTACTCGTATTACATACAAATGATAGGCATGAAACACATCCTTACGTACTTTTGGGATGGTAATGTTTTTGATATTTTCAAATGCTTGATTATAGTTATTCGCTATTTCTTGTCTGCGATTTAAATTCCAATCCAATCGTTTCAATTGAGAAATGCCTAATGCCGATTGGAAATTTGTTAATCGATAATTATAACTCAAGTATTGCATCTCATAATACCAGCCTCCGTGATTTTCATGCATTAATTCCGGATTCTTAGTCGTGCCATGAGAGCGTAACATCCGCAAAGTATCATACAATTGCTTGTTATTCGTGGTAATCATCCCTCCTTCGCCGGTAGTAATGTGTTTGACGGGATGGAAAGAAAAAACCGTTATATCCGCATACTGTCCATTGCCTGTTAATTGTTTCTGACCGTGGCTATCTGTAAAGTAAGCCCCGGGAGCATGGCAAGCATCTTCGATTATCCATAAATCATATTCATCGGCTATTTTTCTGAATGCTTCAGCATTAATAGGATAGCCGGCAAAATCAACCGGAATTATCCCTTTATAATAGCCTTTAGGCTTAGCCTCCAACATGGCACGAAGATGGTTTATATCCATGAGATAGCTCTCTGTATCGATATCGCAAAAACAAACATTCCCTTTACAAAAGCGGATACAATTTGCGGAAGCGGCAAAGGTAAAAGAAGGCACAATGACATTGTCATTTTCCTTCACATTGAGTGCCATTGCTGAAATATGTAAAGCAGCCGTTCCATTTGCCACTGCAACAGCATACTTCACCCCCATCTTCTCGGCAAAACATTTTTCAAATTCCTCATTTTTTGGACCTTGTGTAATATAATCGGACTTTAAAATTTCTATCATCGACGCTATGTCTTCATCTGTAATGTACTGATGACCATAAGGAATTGCTTTCATCTTTTATATTTTTAATATTAATTTCTATTTACTTTGTCTAAACAGTGTCCCTCTATTTCAACCGAAAGGGCTACAATGCCACTTAAATTAAAAACAACCTTGCTTTTATTCTCGACCCGTATCAATTCTCCCTCAATTCCTTTTAAGGGACCTTTCGTAACCACTACCCTATCGCCTTTGGATAAATTCGGGTTAACAACATTTACATTTCCTGTGTTGTTAGTCAATAAAAACATAAAATCTTCCATTTGTTTATCGGGAACAATTATGTTTCTTTTACTGACAAAATCTTTCACATACCATATTCTCACATTGTGAACATTCGGTATATCAAAACAACTTTTAAAATTAGAACGAATAAAAACCAAGTGCGGTATAACAGGGACTATCACTTTCTTTTTACGATATTTCCATTGTCTTAGCTCCGTCCGCAAGGGAATAAAATTGGTTACCCCAAGTTCCGATAATTGCCCCTTGATAAATTTCTCCTGACGAGGCTTTGTTTTTGCTGCAAACCAATACAAATTATTCTCTTCCATACCTTAATCCTATATTATGCGCTTCGCTCTTGATAGTGTCAAAAAACTACCAATTCTTTCATCGTATAAACGACATAAAAGCATTTTTAAACTTTGATATCAACCTTTTATGTTATATAAAGACTACATTCTTTAATTTGCAAAAATAGTCATTTTTTTTTAATCTCTACAGCCGATTTAATATTTGCATTCATTAAAATTCAATTTGTATGTATTCCTTTCCACAATCCATTTGTATTTTAAAATAAATTCATTCCTATTACGTTTAAAACATGTAATTAAATAATCCCTTATGAGCTCACAAAAGATACTTATTGTTGATGATGAAGAAGCCATCCGTTTGGCTTTACATGACATTCTTGAATATGAAAACTACAGTCTTGTAGAAGCAGATAGTGCAGCAAAAGCCTTATTGATACTTGAAAAAGAAAAATTCGATACCATTATCAGCGACATCAAAATGCCCAACATGGACGGTCTGGAATTGTTATCAAAGATACAGGAAATCTGCGATACTCCGGTTATTATGATTACAGGACACGGGGACATCGACACTGCCATTGAAGCCATAAAAAGAGGCGCCTATGACTTTATACCTAAACCTTTAGATTTGAATCGCTTGCTTGTTTCAGTGCGTAATGCACAAGACAAACAAAATTTGATAACAGAAACGAAAAAATTAAAGAAAAAAATCACTAAACAATACGATATTATTGGGGAATCTCCTGCCATCATACATTTAAAAAATATGATTGAGAAGGTTGCGGCTTCCAATGCAAGGGTGTTGATTACCGGCGAAAATGGAACAGGAAAAGAATTAGTCGCTCATTGGTTACACGAAAAAAGCGAACGTTCCGCCCAAGCATTTATAGAAGTGAATTGTGCCGCCATCCCTTCAGAATTGATTGAAAGCGAATTATTTGGTCATGAGAAAGGCTCTTTTACTTCTGCTATTAAACAACGAAAAGGAAATTTTGAATTAGCCGATAACGGCACGCTCTTTTTAGATGAAATCGGAGATATGAGTCTATCCGCACAAGCGAAAGTATTGCGGGCGCTGCAAGAAAATAAAATCACGCGTGTGGGAGGCGAAAAAGACATACAAGTAAACGTACGTGTGATTGCAGCTACTAATAAAAACCTCCAAGCCGAAATTGAAAACAAGACCTTTCGTGAAGACTTATATCACAGAATCAATGTTATTAACCTCCACGTACCTCCATTGCGTGAACGCTTAGACGATATCCCTTTGTTATCGGAACATTTTGCAGAACAAATATCCGAATCACAGGGGCTTCCTTTCCGTAGTTTTACCGATGAGGCGTATAAGGAATTAAAAAAACTGCCTTGGAGAGGAAATATCAGAGAATTACACAATATGATTGAACGTCTTCTGATTTTATGCGATAATGCTATCACAGGAAGCGATATCAAAAAATATGCTACCCATTCATGACAGACACGCATCCGAGTAAAGCATTGAAATATTGCCCCTTTTGTGGCAGCAGCCGTTTTATATGGGACGGGAAAAAAGCCCATCATTGTCAAGATTGTAAACACCGATTGTATACCAACGAAGCAGGTGCCGTTATCGCTTTGATTCAAAACGATAAAAAAGAGTTTCTATTTACCATCCGAAAACATGATCCCTCTAAAGGCAAATTAGACTTACCCGGCGGGTTTATTGATATCGGTGAGACTGCCGAACAGGCCGTTAAACGAGAGATTAAAGAAGAACTCAATCTTGATATTACACACCTGAAGTTTCATGGAACTTTTCCTAATACATATATTTTCAACGATTTTACCTATTTCACCATTGATATTGTTTTTAATTGTACGGTTGCAAATTTCGATAATCTTTGGGCCGGCGATGATGTAACAGCCTATTGTTTTAAAAATCTAAACGACATAAATATAGATGAATTAGGCTTAGACTCCGTGAAAAACCTTGTCCATTCGCTACGAAAAACTTCTTAATACCAAAAGCCACGCATTCACGCGTAGGGCTTTCATCCGCTTTGTGATGTTATTCTATAATCTTCCCTGAAGTAGTAAAATCCAATTCCGACGTAGTTTTGGACTTCCTTTCATACAAAGTAACATTATAATAAGGTTTAATTCCCGGTTTAGACATTAAATAACATGTTTCTATCACTTTATCGGGTAATTGTTTTGCAACATAATTACGAATAGAAGAAGGGATTTTATTTTCCATCTCTATCAATGTTGCGGTTTGTAACCAGGTAGCATTTGCCGAAAAAGCAGCTTTGCTTTCCATATCTTTATCAACATAGACAGCTATCCATGTGCCGTTTTCACCTTCTACCCATTCTACTTTATCGATTTTAGGATATTGTTCTTTAAAAGCAGTAACAATTTCTTTGCTTACTTTTCTTTTCTCTTCTTTCTTATCTTCTTCTTTCTTAAAATCATCAATCACTTCGATAAGCTTTCCACTATGCGTAAAATAGCCTGTGGCATAAGGTTGATTTACTCCGGGTCGTTCAATCAAAACTTTATATATCCTTCCATGATCGGGAAATTCATCAAATTCGTTGTATTCTGCCTTACGAACCAAATATTCCGGATATTCTCTCGCTATCCAAAGTCCAATGCCGGAGGGCAACTCAGACTCGTTAATATTCGAAGGGTCGTATTTCATTTTTTGATGTTTCTTGAATTCTTTTTCCATTCGTGCTTGTTCTTTCTTTTCCTTTTCAGTCATCTCAGCTTCCGGTTCATCCGGCACCGGTGCGTCCTCTATCTTGATGATTCTTCCATTCTTGTCAAAATACATTTTGGTAATCAAATTCCGTTTTTCATTTTTTCCTTCAATAACATCAACAATAATTTGATTTTTCTTATCTGCTCTAATTTCATTCCAAGCTTTTACAATAGAATAATCTGTATAAAATTGCGCGATGGATTTATTAACAGCTGACGGCAATCTAGCTGTATTTAATTCCATAATCGTATTAATCCAAACCCCTTTGTCCGTAATATATCCTTCCGCATTTTCATTTTTGAACACGCAGGTAACCCTATAAATCGTATCCTCGCTTTTTTTATACCATTTAGCATCCGTAGCATTCATAAAACGCTTTTTAAATGTTTTTAATACTGCTTCCGGTAATTTATCCTGGCTAACTAAATCCGGATCTTGCGATTTAGTTTTCTTTGATTTCCTTTTTTTATTTTTCTTTTCTTTTGGGTCTTTCTCAGTATCCTTGTCCCCAACGGCAGTTAGGGGCATTTCTCTTTTTTCTTCACTTATATAACGACCTGTTGCCGTAAATTTCATCGTTGATATTATTTTTTCGGAAGGCACCCAAACATCTACCAAATAATAGTCTTTTACTCCCTGTTGTTTCACGAAATAAATCTCATTCAATTCGCTAAACGAAGCATAATTTTTCTTAACATAATTGATAATATTGGTAGGCAAATCTTCTTTTTCAACAAAAAACATAGTTTTAATCCACTCGCCCGATTCCTGATAATAGCCTTTTACCGGAGCTTTATCTTCTGTAAAACTTACCATATAGGTATCATTATCTTTTTCCCACACAGCCGATTTAGCCGATGGGCTTTTTACTTTAAATTGACTGATAACACTCTTGGGAACTTCTTTTGTTTTAATAGTTTGTGAAAACAAAAAACTACTTGATAAAACAAAGCATGATATAATCAAAACAATTTTATTCATATCCTCTTGAATTTTTTTGAGTTATTTTTTGCAAAAATACAATTTATTTCATTAATATCCTATGAATAGCTTTACAATTTGTGTTTTTTTAAACAGATAAAGTTTGCTTTACATTTTTATCTTCTTCGTAAGCATTTACAATAGATGTAACCAAACGATGGCGGACAATATCGGAGGCATCCATAAAAACAACATCGATTCCATTAATATCTTTCAATAAATGGATGGCGTGCAACAAGCCGGAGCTTTGATGTCGGGGCAAATCTATTTGTGTTAAATCTCCTGTTATAAAAAATTTAGCGTTATTCCCCATACGTGTCAAGAACATTTTCAACTGTGTGCTTGTTGCATTCTGTGCTTCGTCGAGGATTACATAGGCATTGTCTAAGGTGCGTCCCCGCATAAATGCCAAAGGGGCAATTTCTATGGTTTTATCTTCCATATAAGTTAATAGCCGTTGGGGAGGAATCATATCTCGCAATGCATCGTAAAGTGGTTGCAAGTAAGGGTCTAATTTATCGCGTAAATCTCCCGGAAGAAATCCCAGATTTTCGCCTGCTTCTACAGCGGGACGTGTTAATATAATACGCCGTATTTCTTTGTTTTTTAATGCTTTCACTGCTAATGCAACCGCCGTATAGGTCTTGCCTGTGCCGGCAGGTCCTACGGCAAAAACCATATCGTTGGCATATATGCTTTTGGTTAAACGCAATTGATTGGGTGTTCGTGCGCGTATCACTCGCCCTTCCCTGCCGTGTAAAATAACATCATCCGCCAATGGCTCTTCCGTTCCCGCTTCAAGTTTCTCGCCGTTTTCTAACAAAAGCAAGATATCGGAATAGGTAAGTTTGTTGTATTTCGTATAATGTCTCTCTAAACGAGAAAAAAAAGTTGTAAATTCTTCCATATTGGCTTCATCTCCCAACACCCGCAACTCGTTGCCTCGATCTATCAGTTTAACTTTTGGAAAGGCTTTTCGTAATAATTGTATATTTTCATTATTAACACCATAAATATCAACCAAATCTTTTGTCTCTATGCGTATCACTTCTTCTATCATGCGTTTCTTATATTTTTCGTGTTTTAATATGCAAAGATACGTTTTTAAACATAAATCTTCGTACAAAAACAACAAACTTTTTTAAAAATAATTTAACTCTGTATCAGGTCGTTTCACTTTTTCCTGCAAAATATTTATGTTTTTGATGTCACAAATCGCCTACTTTTTTGTTTATATATATAGATGGACACGGAAAATTTTAAAAAAACAATGCTCACTTTTCGTCCCCAACTTTTGCTAAAAGCAAAAGAATGGATCGAGGACGAAGAACAAGCCGAAGACATAGTTCAGGAAGTACTGCTACGGTTATGGGAGATGTGTGCAAACGTGAACGGAAAACAAAAGTTAAAACTCCTTGCCTGGAAAATATTAAAAAGAAAATGTATCAATGAAGGTATAATACAAAAAAACAAATATGAAAACATAGAGGATTCCAATTTAATTTCCACAGAATATAACCCTCACGAACAAATAGAAACTAACGATAATATGAAAACATTAATGAACATAATTGAACAGTTGCCTGAATTACAACGCATCATTATCCGATTAAAAGACATAGAAGGGTATGAGTTAGAAGAAATTGCTGCAATAACACTGTCTTCGAATGACTCTGTACGAGCAAACTTGAGCAGAGCCCGCAAAAAAGTGAAAGAAATGTTTATGAAATTTAACACTTTATAATATGAAAAAGACATCAGTAAAAACTATTACTAAAATCCTTACCGATTATTTCGAAGGTAAAACCACCTGCGAACAAGAAAAAGAATTACTTACTTACTTTTCTCAAACCACCGTCGACCCAAGTTTGGAAAAATACCAAACATTATTTCAAACCTTGAACCAATTAAAAAACAATTATCAACCCTTTAAAGCGAAAGAAAACGAGAATCACTCAAGCATTTCAATTCCGGTATATAAAAGACGCTTGATAACCCTAAGTTCCATAGCGGCATCTGTGGCTGCCATATTTCTGATTGTTTTCCTGACAAATAAATCTATGAGAACTGTTGATTATGTAATTATTGACGGGGTCAAATATACCGATTCCGAAAAAATTGAAACTGCTATGCATAGTAGTCTTGAAAATGTTAAAATTGAAACACAAGATTTTTTTTCCGAATTCAATGATTTGGATTTAGAATCGTTAAAATAAATATATATGAAAAAAAATAAAATCAAACACTCAATCAGTCCATTATTACTGCTTATCCTATTGATTGGCACCTTTACAAACCCGTTACGTGCCGATAATCCTCCTCCATCAATTTTTAAGATTTTTGAAAAATATGGTAACAACAAAGGGGTTACTATGTTGGAAGTATCTAAAGAATTAATGAAAAACTATAAGATCAAACACTTTAAAAGCATCGTTTTTGAAGATGGCAGAACTGCTCTACCCGAGATAAGAGAATGCATCAAAAAAGACAGAGCAAATGCCATAAAAATGAAAGAACTAATTCAAAACGGAGAAATTATCAGCGCTTATTATCGCCTCAAATCCGACGATAACAAAATAAACCGCTACCTGATTTTTAAAGTTGGCGAGAATTATAAAACCACGCTCATTTACATAGAAGGAGAACTAACTCCCGAAGAACTCATTGAAATTTTAAAATAAAAATAAAATATTAACATTATGAAAAAAATGACATTTTTAACAAGCATTTTATGCATGATTGCCTTTGCAAAGGCACAAAACGACACAATTATTCATTTCGGTAACAACAAAGTGTATTTACAACAAGAAAACGGAGAAACAAAAGTACGCGTTACCAATTCAAGTACTGACTCCGCCGAAGCCTTACTTTTTGAAGGCATTTATGGAGACTCCTCATCCAAAGAAACTACTACTTCTTTCGGATTTTCAAAACTTATCAAATCGAAGAAAACACAGTATTTCTATCCTCACAGCAACAATTTATTTTTCGGTTTTTCAAGTTTGGCAGACCGCAACTTAAACATTGCCGATGTCAACAATGCCGAACTTAAATACAGCTCCTTTGAATGGGGATGGACGGTTTTCTCTTTTGAACTTTATCCTACCAAAGCAAAACGTAGTGGATTTTTATTCCATTCCGGCTTAGGATTCAGAATGCATCAGTACAATGCCGAAAATAATACCGCTTTTCGATTAGTGAATAATTATACTACACAAGTTGTTGCTCCCGATAGCATCTTTTATGCTACCAGTAAACTCACCAATTGGTATATACATGTTCCCGTAATGATAGAATGGCAAATTCCGTTTCAACAAACAAATTTTTATATTCAAACGGGATTGGAATGCGGGATTAAACTAACGTCCAAATCTAAAGTCATGTATTACCTTGACAACAAGAAAACAAAAGAAAAAATTGGTTCCGACCTAAATGTAAATCCGATTACTTTAGATGCTAAAGTAGCTTTAGGATTCGGAAACTATGGCGTTTATGCTCGCTATGGCATACTACGCGAATTCCGTAAAGGGAAAGGGCCTGATGTTTATCCGGTTGCTATCGGATTTGTATTAGACCTTTAACCTATTTACTAGACTTTCTTTTGACATAGAGATACAAGTCTCCGTATCTCTATGTTTTTTTTTAACTTTTGACCAAGCAAAAAGAACAAGAGAAAATCGTTTTGTTTTCTTTCTTTAATTTTTTCCTCCAGCTGAAAAAATTAACAAAAAAACCGCCGCTGTGGATATTTTACTAAACTGTTTTGCTTGTTTTTAACGTAAAATCTCCATAGGCGGAGGGAAAGGCTTTTTACCTGCTGCTTGCTAATGTATTCCGTAGTTCCTTTTAGTATCTTTGTGGTAAATTAAAAGGAAATAAGGAGGCTAATTGAGCACATACAAAGGGTTGAATATCAAACCCGAAATTATTGACGCAATAATTGTATTTATTGACGCAATAATTGTATTTATTGACGCAATAATTTTTATTTTTGACGTAATAATTTTTCATCGCTTTGCTTTAGCCTTGTTTTATTTTTTTCTTTTATCCATAGAATTCATTACCATTACCGATTATCAAAAACTGTACCGTCACCAAAATCAATATAAATAGATACATCTGAATGTGTTTTCTTGAAGCAACATGTCTTTCCTATCCACTTTCTTTTAAAAGTATTCCAATAAAATTCTTTTTGATAATGTTTTTTATTATGCATATATAAGTATTTTCGTTCATTATTAAAATATGTAAATGTTAACTCAACATTTTTTAATCTATACCGTCCATCATATGAAATACTTTCAACATTCCCATTAAAATCATAGACAACAAAATAAGAGTTAAAAACTTTAAAATCATCAATTCGATAATTTTTAGCATAATAGTTTGTCAAAGAATTATGTTTAAAAGTCTTTCCATCTTTAATAAATATTTTACTATGTAATTGTCCGTTTGAATAGTACATTTCTTTTATTCCATTAACTTTTCCATTAACAAATGGCATAATCTTATAAATCTTACCATTAGGATAATAATATATTTTTAAGGAATCTAAATTAAGTGTATCTTTAATTACCTTAATAAGAGGATGAATTAAAGCTTGATACATTTCATCTTTATATTTTATATCTAAGTCATAGAAACTATTAAATACAGTATCGTTTGTTTGTCCATAAATGGTTTTTAAAAGACACATACAAACCCCTATCAAAAATATTTTTTTCATATCTATTCTATATATTTATCTGCCATATTTATTTTTATTATTTCTATATTCTTGTTCTTGATGTATAGCTTCTGCTCCTGTAGGATCACCATAATCATGACCATTATGATCAGCCATATTATTGTAAACAGCAGGAGCATTCGTTAACCATTTTATATAATCTTTAAATTTTTGCACAAAGTTTTTAATATGTCCTCCTTCATGAGATAATGTTAGACCTAAATCACATTGATAAT
>JAQVNO010000186.1 GCA_028703095.1 Bacteroidales bacterium | reverse complement strand
TTCGTTGCATTCTTCGGAACCAGGTTACTTGTCGTTTAGCAAACTGATGGATTGCAATCCTGAGTTTTTCGACCATAGTTTCATACGATAGCATATGTGTAAGATAAAGTGTGATAAATTTATATTCCAAACCGTAATATATTAAAGATTCGGGTTTTATTCCACTATCTAACAAAAATTTTACTTCATCTATCATGCCATTTTGTAATCTATTTTGCAAACGTTCCGTGATACGCTGTCGAAGTATATCTCTTTCAAAATGAACATAAAAAATGATAGATTCAAGGGAAGAATTTTGTTTTTCTACAGGTGATGTTGCATGAAAATCTTGAATTTCGATAGCCCTAATTAAACGATTTCTATCCGTGGTATCAGATTGATTATGTAAATTTGTATATGACAACAAAACTTCAATCAACTGTTCCATACTATAAGTTTGTAGACGATTTCGCAAGGCTACATTTTCAGGAACAAAATACAAATTATAATTTTTCAAGACTGATTCTATATACATGCCGCTACCTCCACATAAAATCGGCTGCCGATTCTGTGAAAGTATTTGTTTGTACGCAGTATAAAAATCTCTTTGATATTCAAAGACACTATAATGATACCCGGGTTCTACAATGTCAATCAAATGATAGGGTATGATATTAATCGATGTAACATATTCATTTTTATCTTTTCCCGTTCCAATATCCATCAAGCGATATACTTGTCTGGAATCAGCGCTGATGATTTCCCCATCAAGAATTTCAGCCAAATGTACTGCCAAACGGGTTTTACCGCTTGCAGTAGGTCCGACAATACATAACAAAGGTTTACTATTGCCCTTCATTTTCTTTTAAATATTGTTGGTATTTACTAAATATCATGGCTTCAATATCTTGTTTGGAAGAAACTATCAAGGTATAATAGGTAAACGAACAATACACCATAAACTCCTCTAATTGATTACCTTTTAGTTTTGTAATCCTTTCTACTATTTCGGGATTATATTTCTGCGACAACTCGGTAAGCTCATCTTCATGTTCAAGTAAATTAGCATATTGACGATTTAATTTTGCTTTCCGACTATATTGATCATATAAAAAAGTAAACGGATGAGCTAAAGGAGTTCCTGCCAATACATTTCCGGTGCTAGTATTTTCGTTGGCAATTCGCTTTTTTTCATCTTCATCAAGAGTAACATCTTTTATTTCCAATATATTTTCATCTTTTTTTGCTATATCCTTTATAAAAAGCGGATAGGGTTTTAGGGCATAAATTTTAACTTCGCGAAGCATAATAGACTTCATCAGTAAACGCACATAGACTCTTTCTTTTACATTTAATAATGAATCGTTTAAAATCAGAAATTCTGGATTATAGCCGACTCTGGTAATGGCTATCGTATCATACCCTTTGACGCCAATTGAGAAATCGCCTTTGTTATTGGTAAAAACAGTTGCTCCCGTAGTCAAATTATGAATATAGGTGTCTTCTAATGGCATGGAAATTAAAAAGTCAATTATCTTTCCTTTAAAGATATCTTTACTTTGCGAAAAGACACTTCCTGTGGAAAAGAGTAAAAGAAAATAAAACAGATAAATAAATTTACGATAACACATGTGTGATTTATTTTGACCCTATAACCTATATGCTCACTATTAACGTAAGTATAAAATCCTTTATTATTTACTGGTAATACTTATTTTTATATAAAAATTATTTATCTTTGCACACATTTTATTAATAGTATATACCTATGTTAATCAAATATCAATTATATCATTCATAAATGAAAAAAACATTAATATTTCTATTCACCTTATGTAGTTTCATAGCTTTCACACAAACTGATACATTAAACCGCACGGATAAATTCGGAAAAAAATACGGATATTGGAAAAAATATGACAACAACAACAAATTGGACTATGAAGGCATGTTTTACAACGGAGAGCCCATCGGCACAATGACCTATTATCATCCCAACGGTAAAATAAAAAACATTTCGCAATTCACTGTTAACTCACCCATTGTCAATACAAGCATGTATTATGAAAATGGGAATGTTTTAGCGGAAGGTGTTTTTTACAATAAAAACAAAGATGGAAAATGGCTGTATTATAACTCGAGCGGGAAATTAGTCATGGAAGAATATTACATCAAAGGCAAGAAAAACAACACTTCTAAAATCTACTCCTCGAAAGGTATAGTATTAGAAGAAACAACCTGGCTAAATGATAAAAAGAATGGAATTTCCATTAACTATTATACCAACGGCAAGTTACGCACCAAAATGTTTTATACCAATGATACCATGCATGGCACTTATGAAAATTACTACGAAGACGGCACGATAAAAATCAAAGGACAATACGCAAAAGATTATCGAAACGGGGAATGGACACATTACAATGAAAAAGGCTTAGTAACAAAAATTGAATATTTTGATATGGGTATACTAAAGAATATGTATCTTGGTTTTCGCACCCAAAAGGAATGGATAACGATCAATGCAGACATCATAGCACATTTTCACCAGAAAACGTCCAAAACAGTTATCATCCAATTACGCGACAGTACAAAATTAACTGTTTATGATGACATTACGAGAATTTCAAAATGTGCTACCATTGAATATTTCTTTTTCATCAATGAATCAGTTTTAGTAGCTTACGAT
>JAQVNO010000185.1 GCA_028703095.1 Bacteroidales bacterium | reverse complement strand
CTTCATCTTCTGCAATGGCAATGGCTTTATCCAATAATTCACATACTTTGGTAAGTTCAGCTTTGTATTCATCTTTATACCAAACGGTTTTTAAACTCCCATCCTCATTCCGTCTGAGAACGGTATAGAGGGATGTTTTGTTGGGGTCTTTATAAGCATTGTATTCATCCTTAGTTATGTTTGTCGGATAATATTGACAGCCGAGAGGTTTGTCGCTATAACCCGCGATAAAAGGTTTGTTGCCGTTTAAACGTTCCCAGGGACCATAGTTTAACTTCACAAAATCCTTAGCATATTCATCCTGAATAGTGTCAAGGATAGTCTTATCGCCAAAGGTTTGTTTCCAGAAAAGTGCATCCATAATATCGGCTATTTGAATAAAAATAGGTATCAACTGTTTTTCACTTTCCGATAAGGTATTTACTAAATCAGAACTTAAATCCACAAAGGCAAACTCTTCTACTTTTAATTGCATTTCCGATTTTTTTACTTCTTGCACGGCAGCTTCTTCTTTTGATTTTTGATTTTTACAACTCATGCTAAAAATGGCTAAGGTAGCGATTAATGTAATGCTAAATGTTTTCATTTTCATTAAATATTTATTAGTGATGCTTTATTTTTTTTTGCAAAAGTATTAAAATTTATGCTACTTTTGCAAGAATTAAATTAAAAATTTTTATTCTTAATTAGAAAGTTTATATGTTAAAGAAGTTTTTTGCAGCAGTATGTATATTTTTCTCAATTACAATATCATACGCCTCTTATCTAAAAAATGTACCCCAAACCATCACTCAACCTAACGGAAAACAAATACACTGCTTTGCCAGCGGAGACGAATATCACAATTGGTTACACGACTCGGCAGGTTATACCATTATTTTAGATGAAAAAACCGGTTATTACACCTATGCTCAGCAAGCAGGTGATGCATTAATGGCTTCTACCTATATTGTAGGAGAAGTAAATCCTTTCGTTCTTGGCTTGCAGGTAAATGTTAACATTTCAGAAGAAAAATGGATAGAAAAACGTAAAGCTTTTCAATCCGATATTCCTTTTGAACCTGAGCGTAAAACAAGCGGTAAAAATCATGGACACATCAACAACTTGGTGTTTTTTATACGGTTCTCGGATGAAAGCGGCTACAACGGTGACATCTATACTACGATTGTAAATAAGTTCAATGACTCGTCAACTGTTACAGCCAACTCTCTTTATAATTATTATCGCCATGTATCCTACGGAAAATTATTTGTTACCAGCCACTTCTACCCTACTTCCAATTCATCGGTCGTCTATTCTTTTCAGGATTCATTCCCACGAAAATATTATTTAGCTTACAATGCCACCACAAATCCTATCGGGTATAAAACTTCTACAGAACGAAGAAAAAGAGAACACGCCCTCTTACAACGTACGGTTTTATTTTTTGAAGACAGCATTCCGAGCTCTTTGAATTTAGATTATGACAACAACGGACGTGTCGACAATGTGTGTTTCGTTACTTCCGGTTCTCCCGAAGGATGGAGCGGATTAATGTGGCCCCATCGATGGAGTTTATATACGTACGATGTTTCTATCAACGGTAAAAGAGTATACGACTATAATTTCATTATGGAAACCTATATGTACTCAGGCATTATTACCCATGAGTTTATGCACACCTTAGGGGCTCCGGATTTATACCGCTACGATGAAACTTATGATTACGTTACGCCTGTCGGCTCCTGGGATTTAATGGCATCGACCTCTTATTCCAAACCTCAAGGTTTGGGTGCCTATATGAAACTCAAATACGGCAATTGGATTGACAGCATCCCTACTATTTACAAAGGAGGAACCTATACCCTTTTCCCTGCCAACGGTAGTTCCCCCAATAGAATAGCCTATAAAATACCCATTGAAAATGAACCTAATCAATTTATTATTTTGGAATATCGCAAAAAAACTTCTACCACTTTTGAGTCAGGTCTTTCGGGTTCAGGGATTCTTATTTATCGCATTGACGATAGATACAACGGCAATGCCGGATATGACGGAGATTCTACATTGGACGAAGTATATATTTTCAGACCCGACGGCACTACCACTTCAGAAGGATACCTCTCTTTGGCATACTTCAGTGAAGAATCAGGTCGTACCACTTTCAACGATGTATCCAACCCAAGTCCGTTCTTGTCAAACGGAGGCAACGTTATGGGGATTTCCATTTCAAACATCACCTCAGCGATTGACAGCATACGTTTTACCATCGGACTTGACACAACTACTTTAGCCATCGACACCAATTATATGCTGCTTACAAACGATATAGGGTATACAGATACCTTTCGGATTTCTTCCAACGACAGTTGGTATATTGCCGGTGACACCAATTGGTTCTCTTTATCCGTAGCTCAAAGTAGCGGTGATGCTGAAATTATTGTTAGCACCAAAACCAAAAACTCAACCACACTGCAACGTTATGTAGAACTATCCGTTATTTCCACCACACGTATCAAAACCATTACGGTTGCTCAAGACCCGTTAGCAAAAGATGATTGCGTCTCAATACATAATCTGTTTGAAACAGACACTTTTGTTGAACTTGCCTTTCCCTATGCCGATACCAATAATTACATTCACTCGGCTTCAGAATACATTAATGTTTATGAAGAAGTCATTATCGATTCCGTTG
>JAQVNO010000073.1 GCA_028703095.1 Bacteroidales bacterium | reverse complement strand
TCTATGAAGCAAAATTTATCAAACGAAATTTTATTACATGAATTTAAAATCAGTCAAGACTCATTGAATCTGTACATAGAAAGTCACACAAACAAAATCATGCTTGGGCAAACATTCATTGATAAAGACGGAATAGAATCGCATAAGGCTTCACATATTAAAGAAATTCAATTGGCAATAGGTATTATTTCCGGGATTCTGATTTATATTTTCATCTTTATGTATTGCTCTATGGTAATACGAAATGTTTTAGAAGAAAAAACAAATCGTATTGTCGAAATCATTATATCTTCTGTGAAACCAATACAATTAATGATAGGAAAAATTGTCGGAGTTGCATTGATAGGATTAACTCAAATAATGACGTGGATTATCTCCTTGATAATAATTTTAGGAATTGTTAGGATTAGTTTTCCGGAGGTTTTTACTTCAAATGTGCAAGAGATAACAGTTACGGAAAACATGCCTAAAGATTATTACGCATATATTCCTTCTGACACACAAACAAGCTTAGAAAGTGTTGACAATGGAGTTGATAACGAATTTATAAAATCACTTATGAGTATCAATTTCACCCGTTTAATTTTATTCTTTATCTTTTTCTTTATCAGCGGATATTTTTTCTATGCCTCTTTGTATGCTGCAGTAGCAGGGGCCGTTGATAATGACACCGACACTCAACAATTCATGCTGCCACTTTCACTGCCATTGATACTCACATTTATTGTTGCTCAATTTATTGCTGAAAATCCTGATGGGGCAATTGCTTTTTGGTTTTCAATTATTCCGTTTACTTCACCCATCGCCATGCTTATACGCATACCTTTTGGCATAGAAGCTGTTCAAACATGGGAAATCATTCTTTCATGCAGTTTAATGATAATCGGATGCATAGCTTCATCATGGATTGCAGCCAAAATTTATCGCACAGGGATTTTGATGTACGGCAAAAAAATCACTTACAAAGATTTATGGAAATGGATACGCAATTAAAATAATTAAAAATAATAAAATTTACATATATATATAAATTACATTTGCAAAATTTTAAATTCATAATACTAATAATAAAATTATAATAAAATGACAGAAAAGATTCAACAAACTTTAAGAGATTCGAAAATTGCACGTTGGACAGCTTTAGCTATTGTTGCCTTCACGATGCTTTGCGGTTATTATTTAGCGGATGTAATGGCTCCTTTAAAGGGATTACTTGAACAACAATTATCTTGGAATAGCGAAGAATACGGTTTTTTCACCAGCGCTTACGGTTGGTTTAATGTTTTCTTATTCTTCCTTATTTTTGGTGGCATCATACTTGATAAAATGGGCGTTCGTTTTACAGGGCTAATGGCAACCATTATTATGGTTGTTGGTATAAGTATTAAGTATTGGGCTGTTTCAACTCATAGTCTTGACGGACAAGTTTGGAATTTGCTTTTATTTACTACAAAAGCTCAAGTCTTTATTGCTGGATTAGGTTTTGCAATTTTTGGTGTCGGTGTTGAAGTTGCAGGGATTACAGTATCAAAGATTATTGTTAAATGGTTTAAAGGTAAAGAAATGGCTTTGGCAATGGGATTGGAAATGGCAACGGCTCGAATTGGCACAGGCTTGGCAATAGGAACCTCATTGCCTATTGCCAAATATTTCGGGACAGTGTCAATGCCCCTCTTAATAGGTTTAATTATGGCTTGTATCGGATTAATATCATTTTTTATATATACATTCCAAGATAAAAAATTAGATGCCTCACAAGCAAAATTTGACATAGACAATGATGTCATTGATCAAGAAGAAGCTTTTAGCATTAGAGATATAGGTAAAATTATTACGAATAAAGGATGGTGGTTTATTGCAATTCTTTGCGTATTATTTTATTCCGCTGTCTTTCCTTTCTTAAAATATGCTACTGATTTAATGATACAAAAATTCAACATAAACGAAGATTGGGCAGGACTCATCCCTGCATTATTGCCTTTTGGAACAATAATACTTACTCCTTTTTTTGGAAATATATATGACCGAAAAGGGAAAGGAGCTACTATTATGATAATAGGCTCTTTGATTTTAATTTTTGTTCATTCAATGTTTTCATTACCATTTTTAAATCAAACGGGCATTGCAATTATTTTAGTAATTTTATTAGGTATAGGATTTTCATTAGTGCCTTCTGCTATGTGGCCTTCCGTTCCTAAAATAATACCTGAAAAACAACTTGGAACCGCTTATTCTTTAATTTTCTGGGTTCAAAATTGGGGATTAATGGGGGTGCCTGCTCTTATAGGATGGGTGCTGAACACGTATTGTATAACCGGACAAATTATTGTTAACGATACCGTTGTTAACACATATAATTATACTATTCCCATGCTAATCTTTACAGGATTTGGATTATTAGCTCTTGTTTTTGCTTTTTTACTTAAAGCTGAAGACAAGAAAAAAGGATATGGCTTAGAATTACCCAACATTAAAAAATAAAATAGCTATACGTATTTATATGTACTTATCAACGAAACGTCATCGTTTTACGATGACGTTTTTGCACTAAAATATTTTTTCAATAAAAAACTATTTCATAGCTAAAAATTATATATGTTTGTAATCAAAAAATCATCAATATGCGTTTAGAAAAATTTGCAGTCATAGGCATTGGACAATTCGGAAAATCAATTGCTTTAAATCTTTCGCAAAAAGGAGCAGAAGTAATGGCAATCGACATTAATACTGATAAAATCGAAAACATCAGTGACGAGGTTGCCTATGCAGTTACTTTGAATGCAACAGAAAGGAAGGCTTTGTTGTCGCAAGATATTACCAGTTTTGATGCTGTAATTATTTCCATCGGGCATCCTCTTGAGCAACGTTTAATCTGTGCTGCACTCTTACTGGATTTGGGAGTCAATCATATAGTTTGTAGAGCAACAGGACGCAATGAGCGTTTTATATTAGAGAAAATGGGAATTACTGATATCATTTCTCCGGAACAGGAAGTGGGAAACTCTGTAGCAAGACGATTAATGAATCCAAGTATGGTATCATATCTTGACCTACCTGATGATTATAGTGTTATGGAAATTATAGCACCAAAAAACATCTGTGGATTAGCTTATGCTAAAATAAATTTTCGAGATAAATATAAATTAAGCTTGATAACTATCAAAAGAGATTTTAGTGATGACAAAATCACAAATAACATAAACAATCAACATGTATTAGGCGTACCTGATACTAAGACGGTCATTTTATCCAAAGATACCTTGGTTGTTTTCGGAAAAAATAAAGACATTGAAAAATTTGTAGAAATCAATAATTAATCGTGAGAATCTTTCGAAAATTACGAGAAAATATCAAATTATTAGTTTGGGATTATATAGATATAGTTCATAATAGTTTGCGCTATATCAGTATTTTTGTTTCCTTTTTTACCATAAGCATAATAGCCTACTTCTATGGATTTCAACAAACTGAACAAAGCATATATTTTTGCAATATAATAATTCACTGCAGTTTAATATTTTATGTATTAAAATATCTGATTAGCACAATATTCTCCATACATTCAACGGCATACATCAAACAACATAAGTTCCAAGGCATAATGATTTCGTTCATTATTGTATGGTTTCTTTTTAAATACGTTTTCTATTTAGATATTGAAAATAAAATTTTTAGCAATTTTGAGTTAACCAATATAAGCAATATTACTATCCTAATAATCCAGATATATTTCTTTGTTTTAATGTTATTTGACTTTTCCAGTATTGGTCAATTTTTTACAAAATTAAAATTTGGACCTGGAGGATGGATGATTGGTTCTTTTTTATTACTTATTTCGACAGGAACTGTTTTATTAATGCTGCCTGAAATGACTACCGATGGTATTCGCTTTATTGATGCACTATTTATTTCTGCAAGTGCAAGCTGTGTAACCGGTCTTACAACTTTAGAAGTAGCGACTGCCTTTACTTTAAAAGGACATTTTGTTATTTTAATGTTGATTCAATTAGGTGGAATAAACATCGTTTGTTTTGCTACCTTTTTAACTTCTTTTTACAGAGGCAAAAATTTACGTTATCAATTTGTAATGAAAGAAATGTTAAGCACGACTTTACGTGGCACTAATTCATTGATAAAAGAAATTTTTATTTATACTTTTGTTATTGAAATAATGGGTGCAATTGCTTTCTTTTTATATTGGAATCACAATCAATTTTACAGTGATTCTATCATTGAAAATTTATTTCTATCCGTTTTCCATGCTATTTCTGCTTTTAATAATGCAGGAATTAGTATCATTGAAGGCGGCATGACCTCGCCCTTATTTAGACATGAGCATTACATTCAATACATTACAGGATTCCTGATTTTTCTTGGTGGAATTGGCTTTATTACCATTAATGATGTGTTTTACACTGTAACTCATAATCCACATAAAAAACGTTTTTGGACTCGATTACAAGTTATGTCTCGCATTATCGTTAAAATGTCTTTAATACTTATTGTTGTTGGGACTTTTGCTTTTTTTATTTTTGAATTTAACAATGTGAGCCATGGAGCATCTTTAAATGACAGAATCAGCACTGCATTTTTTTCCACCATATCCTGTCGAACAGCAGGTTTTTCTTTAGTAGATATTAATTTACTCAGCACGCCTACCATCATTATTTTCTTAGTTCTTATGCTTATCGGTGGCTCCCCAAGTTCTACTGCGGGCGGAATTAAAATCACTACCTTTTACATTTTAATTAAATCAGCTATCTCTACCATTAGAGGAAAAAAAGAAGTCAGTATTTGCAACCGAGCTGTCCCTTTTAGTTTGGTTGACCGCGCCTATGCTGTTGTTTTATTTTCACTTACTATTATCTTTTTCGGCACATTAATTCTTTCTATATCAGATCCGCAATTTGGTTTTAAAGAAATTATCTTTGAAATCATTTCTGCATTAGGAACGGTTGGATTGTCTACGGGTATAACAACATCCTTATCGTTTATTAGCAAATTGACGCTTATTTTAATAATGTTTGTAGGAAGAATAACTATTTTAACGATTGCTATATCCGTAGTACGCAAAGCCATGTATACAAATTATTCATTAGCAAAAACCAATTTAAATTTATAGCATGCAAACAGGGTGTTTATTACGGATAATTTTTAGCATCATCGGATTTGCTGTTGGAGGACCTATTGGGTTATTTGCCGGCTTTGCATTAGGTAGCTTTCTTGACAATACCACTACGAAAAATATAGGAATTCCTAACACAGTATTACATGGTATAACTGCACTTTCAGCCGTTGTTATGAAAGCAGATTATTCCATTCAAAAATCGGAATTGTACTTATTTAAAGATTTCATGATTAGCAATTTCGGAAATGTGGCAGCCGCAAAATCCATTGACATTCTTAAAGATATCAAAGATGAAGAAATATCTATGGAAGAAGAATGTTTTAATCTCAATAAGATTCTTAATTACACTGAGAAATTGGAAATTTTGCGTTTTTTTATTCAATTAGCTTATATTGATGGGAATTTAAATCAAAGAGAATCGAGCACAATCGAAAATATATCCTTGCTTTTACAAATCCGACAGCAAGATTTTATGTATATAAAAAACACTTATTTTTATTATAATTATCAACAATCATCTTCTGAAAACCGGCAATATCAAAGATATAAATCAACCCCTTCCGAAAATGATTATGCCATTTTAGGCGTAAAAGCAAGCGACAGTAATGAAGAAATCAAAAAAGCATTTCGACGATTAGCAATTGAGAACCATCCTGACAAAATTGAACATTTAGGAGAAACTGCCCGAAAGAAAGCTGAGCAAAATTTTTCAAAAATAAATGAAGCCTATCAACGCATTAAAAAACGAAGAGGAATATAAATTCTACTTATTTATTCTTTAAGAAATTAACCATTTCACTTTCTACTAATCCTGCATAATTAAGAGATTTAAAAATTTTACCTTGATTTGAATATAAAATAATAGGCATTTGACCATTGGTGATTTTAAAAAAATCATCGACAGTAAAAAATATATAGCGAGGAATATCAACCTTCGTAATTTCAAAAAAATTAGCAATATCTGAGCTGTCTGCAACATCCCAGAAAATACAAACAATTTGTTCAGAGGAAATTTTATTTTTAATGCGTATCTTTTCTATCTTTTGAGATGCTCTTTTACAATAAGTGCAATGATGAGAATATAGGCAAATAAGTTTTCTTCCTTCCGCATAAAAATCATGTGATTCAGAATTTTGCAATGCATTTTGATAATTTGACGTATCAATACGAACTTCCGACTGATATATTTTTGTATACAAATAATCAGGCGCATTTATTACCATAAAGCCTGTAAAAATCAAAAGAACAATAAGTATAAAAATTAAAAATTCGTTTTTTCGCTTCTTATAAAATCTACAATTTATTCCCAGCATTAATATCATAAGTATGATATTTTTCCCTATAGATTGTAAATGATTCAAAACAATTTTATCTCCAAAGCAAAAGCAATTATTTAATTGTACATCAAATAAATAAGGTTGCAAAAGCAAATAAATAGTAAAAGCAAACAAAAACAGATAAGTAATTATATAAGAAAACCGAATAAATAAGTTTGTTATAAGAAAAATCCCCAAAGAAAATTCTGCTGCAATCAATAGACGCGTTAATGTAGAAGAAACAGCTAAATTAAAAAGATTATGTTCGTATACATACAAATCGAAAGCTTCAATAGAGGTATACTTTAATACCGCAGATGCTACAAATACGACGCCTACGCAAACACGAATACTATGTGATATCAGCTTGTTTTTCTGTATTGCTTTTAGAAAATCCCCCGCTTTATTGTTTGTCATATTGCAAAATATCTTCGCAAATAAATTCTAATTGCACATCACATAATTTAAACATCTCCTCCGATTCTTTACCTGCGTGGTATTTTTTCTCACAAACGACACGTTTAATGCCACAATTAATAATCAACATCGCACAAGTTCTGCAAGGAGTCATCCGACAATACAAAGTAGAATCTTTAAGCGAAATTCCTAATTTAGCAGCTTGGCAAATGGCGTTTTGTTCTGCATGAACCGTACGTGTACAGTGAGTAGTACAAGTCCCATCTTCGTGCGTCACTTTCTTCATTTGATGTCCTACTTCATCGCAATGAGGCATTCCAACCGGTGAGCCGACATAGCCTGTTACAAGAATTTGTTTATCCCTTACAATGACGCACCCACTTCGTCCTCTATCACACGTGGCACGTGTAGATACCGTATTGGCAATTTCCATAAAATATTCATCCCAAGAAGGACGTACATACTTATTATGTTCTTCACTCATTATTTATAGTGTTAATTTTGATAAAACATTTTCAATTTGATTATACAATTCTTGGATACTCCCATTATTTACGAACTTAAAATCCGATAGTTCAATACATCTTTTCAAATTTTGATTATTAGGATTCGCTGATGTAAATTCACGCTTTTCATTTTGAATAAAGGTCTGATAATCTATATTATCAGTTTCTGAAGACCGCAGTACAATACGTTGATACCTTATTTCGGGGAGAGCATCAACAGCAAAAAGATAAAAATTAGGGTATTTTCTCAATGATAAAACCTCACCTTCCGTACGAATACTCTCGATAACACTATTGGAATGGTTCTTAACGGCTTCTTTCGTTAACTCATCAATAATAAAAGAAGGTGTGTGACTTTCACGTAATTGATTTGCAACCAACACCATTGAGTCTCTATTGGGTTCAAGATTTCTTTTTTTTATTTCATTTAGCAAATATGAGCGAACAGAATGATGTTTGAAATTCTTCTTTGACGTTAAGTAATCTACGATTGTACCCTTCCCAGCGCCTATCGTTCCCGTAATACCGATAATAACCATTGATTTTAAATACTAAATTAAATTTCTCTTTGCTTACAAAAATACATGAATTTTTAATACACAAACACGCAATAAAAAAATAAGTAATAAAAAAACTATTTTCACACTATTTAATTTATTATTTTTGTAAAAAAAATAATTGCATAGAATGACGAATTTAAAGTTTACAGTTAAGCAAGTTGCTAATATTTTAGGCGGTCAAACGGAGGGTAATCCGAATACTATCATTTATAAATTTTCAAAAATTGATGAGGGTGAAGAAGGCGGATTAGCTTTTTTAATTGACAAAAAATATGAATCTTATATTTATACAACAAAAGCAAGTGCCGTAATAGTGAAAGATGATTTCGTTCCTAAACAAAACATAACATGTACTTTGATACGTATACCTAATCCGCAACTGGCTTTTGTTAAGCTTTTACAGTTTTATGAAAGCTTAAAACCTCAAAAAATAGGCATTGCTAAAGGAGCCTTTATTCCGAAAAACACAAAAATTGGAAATGGAGTATATATTGGAGAAGGGGTTGTGATTGCAGGAAATGTAACTATCGGAAATAATGTAAAAATATATCCGCTATGTTATATTGGGGATAATGTTATCATTAATGACAGCAGCATTCTATATGCCGGAGTTAAAATTTATGAAGACTCTAAAATTGGTATGGACTGCATTATACATTCCGGAGCTGTAATCGGTGCGGATGGATTTGGTTTTATACCTAACGAAAGTTATGTTTATGAAAAAATTCCACAATTAGGCAATGTAATTATAGAAGATAATGTGGAAATTGGTGCCAACACATGCATTGACCGTTCTACTTTTAGTTCAACAATCATAAGAAAAGGCGTTAAAATTGATAATCTTACTCAAATTGCACATAATTGTGAAATTGGAGAAAACACTGTAATCGCGGCTTGTTGTGGCATTGCAGGTTCGGTAAAAATTGGCAAAAATTGTGTATTAGCCGGACAAGTCGGCATTAAAGACCATGTTGTGCTTGGGGATGGCGTTATTGCCGGTTCACAAGCAGGAATACATAAAAATATAAAACAAGGATTAAAAGTAATCGGTAGTCCTGCCCTCTCGATGGAAAAAGGTTTAAAAGCATTAGGCAGTATTCAGTTTTTACCTGAACTTATCCAACGCGTTAATGAATTAGAAAAAAATCAAGGCAAATAAGTTTCTAAAAGCTTACAAACTCCATGAGGCTCAAAAACAGCATCTTCAATTGTTGCCGGAATAAGAACACATTCCCCTTTCGATAAAATTTCTTTTCCTCCATGATAATGTATGGAAGTTTCACCATCCACACAAATATAAATCACAAACGTATCCATGTCGACATATATCTTTTCCACTTTTTTATCAAAAAGAATCTCATTTGTAACAAAAAAAGGCGAACGTACTATAGTTAAGGTCGAGTTTTTTTTAGACACAAATCGCAACGGATTATTTTCTGTGTCCTCATAATCAATCGCTTGATAAGCCTCTTGAATATGTAAAGGACGCAGGTTCCCTTTAGAGTCTTTTCTTTGATAATCATATAAACGATATGTAATATCGGATGATTGTTGTATTTCAGTCAGAAGCACTCCTTTCCCTATTGCATGTACTTTCCCTGCAGGAATATAAAAGACATCTCCGGCTTTAGCATCCACATAATTCAAAACTTTTTCCAAAGAATTAGATTGAATATGTTGTTCTAATTTCTCTTTAGACATAGGTGTATTAAAGCCTATATTAATTTTTGCATTTACATCCGCTTGAAGCACATACCACATTTCCGATTTTCCATTTTCATTGTGTAATTTTTCTGCTAATGCATTATTGGGATGCACCTGAACCGATAAATCATCATTCGCATCAATAAATTTTATCAACAATGGAAAAGTTTCTCCATAGGTTTGAAAAACTTTTTCTCCTACCAAATCACCCATATATACTGAGACAAGTTCATCAAGGTAGTTCCCTTTTAAAAAACCATTTTTAACTTGATTGGCATTCCCTTTGATTCCGGAAATCTCCCATGTTTCTCCACAATTTTGCAATGGAGAATAATCCTTATGTAATATGGTTTTTACTTTACTTCCGCCCCATATTTTTTCTTTATAAATAGTATTAAATTTTAAAGGATATAACATACTTATTGTTTAATGATTGTCGTTTTCAATACAATAACAACAATTGTTACCATATATTGTTTAAATAAAAACAGCCTCTTACGTAAGAGACTGTTTATTATTGTAACATATTATTTTATATTTCCCATGTATCTCCACTATTAAGTAAATCATCGACACAACGAATAGTAGATTTCTCTTTAGAGACTGTAATTTGATTTTCCAATAATTCATCATAGGTAGGAGATGGCACTGAGCGAATTACGCCAAAAGCGACAGGATAATTTGGCAGTTGCATATCTACCAACATATTATGAATTCCTGAATCTTCTTGTGTCATATCATGAACTAAAATATCTTTTTCGCTTATACCATTTTCACCGATGGTTACCACTTCCAAACCTTTAGCTCCCAATTTGATACCCTTATTTCTATCTTTTCCAAAAATCATAGGATCCCCATGTTTTAAGATAAGTTGTTTATCTTGAGCTGTAGTTCTATCTGCAATGGTTTTATGCGCACCATCATTGAAAATAATACAATTTTGCAGTATTTCAATGATTGAAGTGCCATCATGCTTAGCTGCTTCAAACATTACGTCCACCATTAATTTCGGATTATTATCTAATGCACGTGCAAAGAAGCTTCCTTGTGCAGCTAATACTAATTTACCAACGGCAAAAGGATTTTCAATGGTTCCATAAGGAGATGTTTTCGTTACTTGTCCAAAAGGCGTTGTGGGAGAATATTGTCCTTTTGTCAA
>JAQVNO010000003.1 GCA_028703095.1 Bacteroidales bacterium | reverse complement strand
TTGAACAAGTTAATTTATTGTATGGTGAAAATCCGAATACGGCGGTTAGAGAATGGGTGAAACCATTTAATAAAGCAGGCATTCAAACGCATATGTTAGAAAGAGCTTTGAATGGTTTGCGTATGTATCCGGTGCCTGCGGATGTTCGTCAGTTAATGCCCAAAGTTAAAAAAGCACAAGGTGTCGACATTATGCGTTCGTTTTGCGGACTTAACGATCATCGCAATTTAGAGCTGTCTATTAAATATGCCAAAGAAGCGGGAATGATTTCGCAAGCAGCATTGAGTATTACATATTCTGAAATTCATACCGTTGAATATTTCATGCAAATAGTCGATAAATTGGTGGAATACGGTGCCGATGAAATCGCATTGAAAGATATGGCCGGTGTTGGACGTCCGGTATCCTTGGGGCGTTTGGTGAAAGCAATTAAAACCAAATATCCGCATATCATTGTTCAATATCATGGACATTCCGGACCGGGATTCTCAGTAGCCTCCATGCTGGAAGTAGCACATAATGGCGTTGATTATATTGATGTTGCCATGGAACCGCTTTCCTGGGGGATGGTGCATCCCGACGTGATTACTATACAAGCCATGTTAAAAGATGCCGGCTTCTCGGTTCCCGATATAAATATGAAAGCCTATATGGAAGCACGCCGTTTGACTCAATCTTTTATTGATGATTTCTTAGGCTATTTTATAGACCCTAAAAATAAAATCATGACCTCATTATTGGTAGGCAGCGGATTACCGGGGGGCATGATGGGCTCTATGATGGCCGATTTGAAAGGAATGCATAGCGTGATAAATACTGCTTTAAAACAACATAAAAAAGAAGAAGTTACATTGGACGAATTGGTAGTTCAACTGTTTCAAGAAGTGGAATATGTATGGCCTAAATTAGGATATCCTCCATTGGTAACTCCTTTTAGCCAATATGTAAAAAACATTGCTTTGATGAATATTTTTTCCCTTGCTAAAGGAGAAGAAAGATTCTCAATGATTGACAAAGACAGCTGGAATATGATTCTGGGTAAGACAGGAAATCTGCCCGGTCCTTTAGACCCGAAAATTATCGAGTTGGCAAAGAAAAACAACATGGAATTCTATACGGCTACTCCGCAAGATGCTTTCCCGAATGCCTTAGAAGATTATAAAAAGGAAATGCGCGAAAACAATTGGGATTTCGGTCCTGACGATGAAGAGCTGTTTGAACTGGCTATGCACGATAGACAATACAGAGATTATAAATCGGGCTTGGCTAAAAAACGTTTTGAAGAGGAATTGCAAAAAGTAAAAACAGAAGCGCAAGCGACAACTACAGCACCGGTTGTTTCGAAAGAAGAGGAAACTAAAAAAATCTTGGCATATGTAAGCGATAAATATCCAAATGCAAAACCGATTATTGCTCCGGTAACGGGGAAAATACTATGGGAGATTGATTTTACCGATATATCCGTAGCCCCTCCGCCGGGTAAAAAATACAAAGAAAAGGATGTAATTGCTGTAGTGCAAGCTTATTATGGAAACGAAGATGTTGTAACTTTGCATAGCGGTAAACTGGTAGACACTTGTGCTCCTCAAGGAAGTATGGTTACGAAAGGGGATGTCGTAGCTTGGGTTGAATAAATATACACTTTATGAGTCTTAATAATTATTTTATTTACAACGCATATATCGTTAATGAAAAAAAGATATTTCGTGGCGATGTGTTGATTCAACATGGAAAAATCAATAAAATAATTAAAGAAGGAGCTGCCATCGATGAAATATGCATGGCAAACGATACCCAGTTTATAGATGCCAGCGATATGTATTTACTTCCCGGAGTTATTGATGAACATGTACATTTCAGAGAACCCGGATTAACACACAAAGGGTCTTTCTTGTCGGAAAGTAAAGCCGCTGTTGCCGGTGGTGTAACCTCCGTTATGGATATGCCCAATGTGATTCCACAAACTACCACTTTAACACATTGGAAAGAAAAAATGCAATTGGCAGAGAAGAAAATGTATACCAATTATGCATTTTATCTCGCTGCAACAGATACTAATTGGGAAGAAATTAAGCATCTGGATACTAAACGTGTATGTGGCATTAAATTATTTATAGGTTCTTCTACAGGTAATATGTTGATTAGCGATAGCCATGTGTTAGAAAAAATATTGCAATTTCAAAAAGTCCCTTTGGTAGCGCATTGTGAAGATGAAAGCATTATACGTGCGAATACCGAAAGCATGAAAGCTGTGTATGGGGAAGATATTCCTATTGGAAAACATCCGCTGATTCGTTCCGAAGAAGCGTGTTATCTTTCATCCCGTAATTTGATAGAGCTGGCAAAAAAATACAATGCCTCTTTGCATATATTACACATTAGTACTGCCAAGGAATTGGCATTGTTTACGAAAGAATTTCCATCCATAAGCGGAGAAATTTGTGTGGCTTATTTATTTTTTGATGATTCGCATTATCAAACCTTAGGCACAAAGATGAAATGCAATCCGGCAATTAAAACCATCGATGATAAACGGGAACTGATAAAAGCCCTTTCCGATACGCGTATTGCAAGCATTGCTTCAGACCATGCCCCTCATTCTGCAGAGGAAAAAAACAATACTTACTTGAAAGCTCCATCGGGAATACCTATGGTACAACATACACTTCCTTTAATGCTTGAACTCTATTGGCGTAAAGAAATTAGATTACAAACCATAGTAGAAAAAATGTGTCATGCTCCCGCTCGTTTGTTTCAAATAGAAAAAAGAGGTTTTATTAAAGAAAATTTTTATGCCGACTTGGTGTTGGTCAATGTAAATAGATCTGTAAAAATAAATTCTGAATCTATTTACTATCATTGCGGATGGTCGCCTTTTGAAAATACGGAATTACATACAAGCATCGAAAAGACCTTTGTAAATGGTGTTTTAGCTTTCGACAATGGTGTCTTTTCAAACGAACCTAACGGAAAACCATTATTTTTCAACCGATGAAAAAAACTATACTTTTAATGCTTTCTATTTGTTGTTTGTGTTCTTGCACAAGAAAATATGAAAGCTCCACTCCTAAGGATTTGATAGACAAGCAACAAATGGAAGACATTCTTGTTGAAGTGTTTATGACAGAAGCTTCTATTCGTAATTGTGTTATTACCAATCAAATGGACAGCCTTGACATTTGGACGGCTCAACAAATGAATGCCGTTCTTGATAAAAAGAATGTAACTTACGCACGCTTTCTAAATAATTATAATTATTACATGGGGCATGAGGATTTATCGAAAGAATTAATGGAACAAGTAGTGAATCGATTGGTGAAAATGGAAACAGAAGCGACCATCGAAGTTCAAAAATCGCGAAAACAAACGACAACAGATTTAAAAAATATAAAAAGTGATTTAAAAACCATACAAGTTAAAAAATAATAAAAATATTAAAAATGCGAAAAATTCAAATGGTTGATTTGCAAAAGCAATATCAAGAAATCAAAGTAGAAGTGGATAATTCCATCCAAGAGGTGATTAATAATTGTACTTTTATTAATGGTCCGACAGTGAAACAATTTCAAGCGAACCTTGAAAAATACCTTAATGTTAAACATGTGATTCCATGTGGTAATGGCACCGATTCATTGCAAGTAGCCCTTATGGCACTTGATCTCCAACCCGGGGATGAGGTGATTACCACAACATTTACATTTATAGCCACAGCAGAAGTAATTGCATTACTGAAATTAACACCTGTTTTGGTAGATGTGGAGCCCGATACATTTAATATAGATATTAATGCAGTAGAGAGAGCCATTACCGCAAAAACAAAAGCCATTATACCGGTACATTTGTTTGGTCAATGTGTCAATATGGAAGCTTTGATGAAGCTGGCAGAGAAGCACAATCTCTTTGTAGTTGAAGATGCTTGTCAAGCAATTGGTGCCAGCTATCGTTTTTCGAATGGTGAAACCAAAAAAGCCGGAACAATAGGCACCATAGGCTGTACTTCTTTTTTCCCATCCAAAAATTTGGGATGCTACGGAGACGGAGGTGCTGCTTTTACCAACGATGATGAACTCGCAAAAAAACTAAGAGGCAACGTGAATCATGGCATGTTCATTCGTTATTATCATGATATTATAGGTGTTAACTCACGGTTGGATAGTATTCAAGCCGCTGTGTTGGATGTAAAATTAAAACATCTGGATGCTTACGCTGAAAGACGCAATAAAGCAGCCGCTTTTTACAATAAGGCTTTTGCTAATCACAAAAATATTAGCACTCCGATTTTAAATAAACAATCAACGCATGTGTTTCACCAATATACCTTAGTGCTCCATAATGTAGATAGAGCAAAAGTTGTTGCTTTTATGCAAGAAAAAGAAATTCCGGCTATGATATATTATCCCGTTCCTTTGCATTTACAAAAAGCTTATCAGGATCCTCGTTACAAAAAAGGTGATTTTCCGGTGAGCGAACATTTATCGGCGAATGTCATTTCTTTACCTATGCATACGGAATTGGATCAGGAACAATTAGACTATATTACTTCTAATTTATTGAAAGCTATAGAATCTGCTAAAAACTAACCGATAAAATACAGGAAAATGAATGATATCTTATTCACACCTTATCAATTAGGTCCTGTTACTTTACGCAACCGAACTATACGTTCTGCTGCTTTTGAAAACATGTGTTATGATAACAAACCTTCTCAAGATTTATTCGATTATCATGTCAATGTTGCCAAAGGAGGAGTAGGTATGACAACCGTAGCCTATGCAGCCGTAAATCGTAGCGGATTATCCTTTAAAGGTCAACTGTGGATGCGTGAAGAAATTATTCCTGATTTAAAAAAGTTAACCGATGCCATACACGCTGAAGGCGCAAAAGCTTCTATCCAACTCGGTCATTGTGGGAACATGACACATTTTTATACCTGCGGACAAATACCCGTAGGGGCTTCGAATGGATTCAATTTATATTCTCCTACTATTGTGAGGGCTTTGAAAGAAAAAGAAATAGAAGCGTTGGTAAAGGATTTTGGAAAAGCAGTACAGCTTTCCCGTGAAGCCGGATTTGATGGTGTTGAAATTCATGCCGGACATGGGTATCTAATTTCTCAATTTCTTTCTCCTTATACGAATAAAAGGAAAGACAAATACGGTGGTTCTCTGGAAAACCGTATGCGTTTTATGAAAATGGTGATGGAAGAAGTTATGCAAGTTGCCGGCGAAGATATGGCAGTTGTTGTTAAAATAAACATGTATGACGGGTTCAAAAAAGGAATGCATATTGATGACTGTATTCTCGTTGCTAAGGAATTGGAGAAATTAAAAGTACATGCGTTGGTGCTTTCTGCAGGTTTTGTAAGCAGAGCTCCCATGGAAGTAATGCGGGGAGCTATGCCAATAAAAACCATGACTTATTACATGAATACTTGGAAATTTTGGTGGTTGAAGATAGCCCTTCGCTTGATTGGGAAATGGATGGTTCCTGCAGTGTCTTTTAAAGAAGCGTATTTTCTCGAAGAAGCTAGAAAATTCAGAAAAGAGCTGAATATGCCGCTCATCTATGTCGGAGGTTTGATTTCTCGACAAAAAATGGATGAAGTCTTGGCGGAAGGGTTTGAATTATTGCAAATGGCACGGGTACTAATCAATGATACCGCATTTGTGAATAAGATGAAAGACGGACTCGAACGCAGTGAATGTAAGCATTCTAACTATTGTATCGGAAGAATGTATACACTTGAAATGAAATGTCATCATTGTGTAGACCATTTACCGAAAAAGCTACAAAAGGAGATTCAGAAGGCTGAAAAGGGATAAAGACTATAAGAATGTGATTAAACAAAAATTCTATCTTACAGGCATGACATGTGCCGCTTGTGCTGCCCGAATTGAAAAATCGGTAAAAGAAATGAAGGGTGTTTCATCTGTAGATGTAAACCTCATGACGAATGCCATGTGGGTTGTTTATGATGAAAACGTAACCGATACGAAGCAAATCATTCAAATAGTAGATAGTATTGGATACCGCGCCTTTATCAAAGAAGATAAATCCATACAATCTAATACTGAAAATATTTATGATCAAGAAATAAAAATAATTAAAACAAGATTAATTGTTTCGATACTATTTTTAGTGCCTTTATTGTATGTGTCAATGGGCCATATGCTTACAATGCCATTGCCTTTTTTTTTAGTGGGAATTAAACATGCTGTTTCGTTTGCCTTTGTACAATTTCTTTTAACAATACCCATCGTTTATATTAATAGAAATTATTTTATTAATGGATTTAAACAATTATATAAACTTTCTCCAAATATGGATTCGTTGATAAGCATAGGTGCTGCTTCCGCATTATTATACAGCATGTTTGCTATATTTAAAATTGGAAATGATATTGTTTCTGTTGATGAAAGTACGATACATTTATATATTAATAGTTTGTACTTTGAATCAGCGGGAACCATTCTTACATTGATTACTCTTGGAAAATATTTAGAATCAAAAGCAAAGAATAGAACATCGGATGCATTAAAAAAATTAATTGAACTTAAACCGGATAAAGCAATTATCAGGAAGGAGAATACAGAATATGAAGTTAGAATTGAAGCTATAGCAGTTGGCGATACAATCATCGTAAAAGCCGGAGGGATAGTTCCTGTTGATGGAATTATCATTTCAGGAGATGGTTATATAGATGAATCGGTTATGACAGGAGAAAGTATTTCGGTATTTAAAAAAGTAGGAGATACTGTAATAGGTTCTACGATAGTTAAATCCGGTTATATTGAATTTACAGCAGAAAAGATAGGAGATAACACGCTTTTATCAAAAATTATTCAATTAGTTGAAGAAGCAAATTCAGGCAAAGCTCCAATTTCTAAACTTGCCGATAAGATAAGTTATTATTTTGTTCATATAGTTATTATAATAGCTTTATTTACGACTGTTATTTGGTTAATATTAGGACAAACATTTGAATTTGCCATGTCTATGGGAATATCAGTCTTAGTAATATCTTGTCCATGTGCATTAGGATTAGCTACTCCAACAGCAATTATGGTAGGCACAGGATTAGGAGCCAAAAACGGAATTTTAATAAAATCTGCTGAAATTCTTGAAAATGCCGATAAAATAAATACGATTGTTTTTGATAAAACAGGAACAATCACAGAGGGGAAACCAAAAGTAGTAGAAATAGTTAGTAATATAAACAATGAAGAAATATTGCAATTAGCCGCTTCTATTGAAAAAAAATCAGAACATCCCTTGGCTTTAGCTATTTTGGATAAGGCAAATCAGTTAGGGTTAAAGCTTTTAAACGTCTATAATTATTATACTTTCCCTGGGAAAGGAATCAAAGCTCAAATTGAAGGTAAAGATTATTATGTAGGTAATTTATCATTTATTAGTGATAATACTATCGATATAAATGAATTTGATGAAAAAGCAAACGAATTGGCAATCAAAGGGCAAACTGTTATTTATTGTGCTGATGCCTCCAATGTTTTAGGTATAATCGGCATCGCAGATACAATAAAACCGGATAGCATTCAAGGGATTCATTCTTTACAAGCAATGGGAAAGGATGTTTTCATGCTTACGGGTGATAATAAAACAACTGCAAACGCAATTAAAAATCAAATTGGAGGCATTCAAGTATATGCCGAAATTCTACCCCATGAAAAAGATGAAATAATTAGTCAATTAATTAAAGAAGGAAGAGTAGTAGCAATGGTAGGTGATGGCATAAACGATGCACCGGCATTAGCTCGTGCGAATGTAGGAATAGCCATAGGTGCAGGCACAGATATAGCAATAGAAGCAGCAGATGTTGTTTTAATTAAAAACAACATTAAAGATATTGTAAAAATGGTAAAATTAAGTCATGCTGTAATGAAAACCATAAAAGAAAATTTATTTTGGGCTTTTATATATAATACTATCGGAATTCCGATGGCTGCCGGAGTCTTCTTTTTTTTGTTAGGATGGAAATTAAATCCTATGGTGGCAGCAGCAGCGATGAGTTTTAGCTCGGTAAGTGTTGTTTTAAATGCTTTACGGTTAAAGTTGCATAACTTTGAAAAAAATGAAATTAGAAAAAAAATTAAAAAACAAAAAAACGAGATGAATGTAAATAAAGTAATTACAATAAGTGGAATGAATTGTATGCATTGTAGCAATCGAGTGGAAGAAGTTTTAAACCAAATGGAGGGCGTAAATGCTCACGTTGACCTTGAAACACAAACTGCATCAGTCATTTTATCCCGTGAAATTGATGATAGTATCTTAATTAAAACTATTGAAGAACTTGGGTATAAAGTAATGAACATTCATTAACCAATATTTTTTATACTATGAATAATCTAAGCTCGTATGCTTTAATCACCGGAGGGAGTTCCGGTATCGGCTATCAATTCGCCCGTGAATTAGCGAAAAAAAAATACAATCTGATAATAGTCAGTAATGAAGATTTAAAAAATCAAGAAGTCTGTCTTACACTTTCACAGGAATTTCATATCCAAGCGATACCTTTTTTTATCGATTTAACAGGACCTGAATCAGCAGAAATACTTTTTAATTTTTGTATAGAACAACAACTGGATGTAGACATCCTTATTAACAATGCGGGGATGTTTTTTTTTAAGGAAATACCCGATACTTCTCCCGAAATGGTCAGTAAAATATTAATGTTGCATATCGTAACATCTACTTTATTATCTACTTACTTTTCAAATTATATGCGAAAAAAAAAATCGGGACATATCTTATTTATTTCTTCCATAACGGCTTGGATGTCCTATCCCGGGATTTCTCTTTATGGTGCTACCAAAGGGTATTTAAGGCAATTTGCTCGTTCACTGCGTTACGAAATGAAAGATTATCATGTAAATATAAGTGTTGTTTGTCCGAGTGCCATTGATACCAATTTATATAATTTGAGTAAAAAACAGAGAAGCATAGCTCTAAGAACGGGAGTAATGATGTGTCCGCAAGCCTTAGCGAAAAAGAGTCTCTCCGCTATGTTTAAAAAGCGATTTTTATATATTCCGGGATTTCTTGCTAAAGTCAGTGTATGTTTTGTGTTGTTTGTTCCTCCCTTTGTTATTCAAAGGATAAAACGTTATATGTGGAAGAAATTAAAAATAAATGGCAATCATTAATAGCGAACGAGCCTCTTTATTTGTTGTGCATATATGTCCACATGTTAATTTCTCCTAAGGTATCGTTGAAAAACCGATATTCAAGAAAATTATAAGAGGCATCGAAATTAATTTTTAAGTGACATTTGTATTTCTTTTTCCATTTACGTTTTATAGTAAAAAAACCCTTGGTTAAATACGCATAGAGGAAAGGATGAACGATAAGGTTTAACTCTTTTTCTTGTTGCTTTTCAACTAAAAATTGAAGATTACTTTCTATTTCGTCAATAAAAAGTAGAGGAGGTTTAATTTTTCCTGTTCCCTGGCAGGAGGGGCATTTTTCTTTTACTTCTATATCGGTTGAAGGTCTGACTCTTTGTCGGGTTAATTGAACCAATCCAAATTTATTGGGAGGTAAAATGGTATGACATGCCCTGTCCTTTTTCATTTCTTCTTTAAGAGTATTATAAAGAATTCTTTGATTTTCTGAGGTATGCATGTCAATAAAATCAATGACGATAATTCCTCCGATATCTCGCAACCGCAGTTGTCGGGCTATCTCAATAGCAGCTTCCATATTCACATGTAAAACATTTTCTTCTTGTGTTTTACATGCATCCATGCGGTGTCCGCTATTTACATCAATCACATGTAGTGCTTCTGTATGTTCAATAACTAAATAAATGCCCGATTTAATAGCGACAATTTTTCCAAAACCGGTGCGTATCTGTTTATCTATCCCAAAATATTCAAATAAAGGGATATTTTTTTTATGTAATTTAACAATGTTGACACGTTCCGGAGCTATAACCTGAATAAAGGAGCGAATTTCATTATAACTAAAAGTATCATTGGTATAAATAGCTTCAAAGCTGTCGTTTAATAGATCGCGTAACATGGAGGTTATGCGATTATATTCACTGACTACTTTTTTTGGAAATTTAATGCCACTGATATGTAGCATTGCTTTATTCCAACGTTCCATAAGGGTTTCCATGTCAACGCGTAATTCTTCTTCGCCTTGATTTTCGGAAACAGTCCTGATAATTACTCCTACGTTTTTTAGTTTATATTTTTTAATGATTTCTTTTAAACGATTTTTTTCTTTATCGTTTTTTATTTTTTGAGAAATCATGATTTGATTCGAAAAAGGAATAAGCACCAAAAATCTTCCGGCTAAAGATATTTCACCCGAAACCCTCGGACCTTTGGTAGAGATAGATTCTTTAATAATTTGAACAAGCACTAGCTGGTTGACGGTTAGAACATCTTTAATGTTTCCGTTTTTTGAGATTTCATTGTCGAAAGATAATGCATCCAGATTATTATATTTGGGATGATTTTGTAATCGGTTTTTTACAAATTTGTTTATAGTATTAATTTTAACACCCAAATCTAAATAATGCAAAAAGGCATCTTTATCGTGCCCTATATCAATAAACGCAGCATTTAATCCGGGTAAAATTTTCTTTACACGCCCAATATAAATATCTCCAACAGCAAACTCATTATTTACAATTTCTCGCGTAAATTCTACAAGATTACCATCTTCGAGTAAGGCAATTTCTATATTGGAATCAGAAATGTTTACAAATAATTTTTTGTGTGTTTCTTTTTCCTGCATTCTTTTAAAAAGTACAATTGATGTTTATATACAAAATCAAACTACATATTCATAATCTTGAATATGTAGTTTAATTTCATAAAGGTAATTTTTCACAAAAAGATTATTTTTTCTTATGTCTATTTTTTCGTAGACGTTTTTTCTTTTTGTGAGTTGCCATCTTGTGTCTCTTTCTTTTCTTTCCGCTTGGCATAATTGATACTCTTTATTTATTTTAGTTTGGCTTTAATTGTACTTGTAAAAGATTTTGCAGGTTTAAATGCAGGGATTTTGTGAGCAGGAATAACGATAGTTGTATTCTTTGAAATATTCCTACCGGTTTTTTGAGCTCTTTCTTTTACTACAAAGCTTCCAAAGCCTCTTAAATAAACATTGTCTTTCTTTAATAAAGAGTTTTTTACAGTTGACATAAATGTTTCAACTACTTCTTGAACGGCTACTTTTTCAATGCCAGTTTTGTTAGCTATTTCAGCTACTACTTCTGCTTTTGTCATGTTACAATTGTTTTAAATGATGAATTAATTATTTTTTTGTTTCTTGTTGGCAAAGATAAAATTATTTTGAATATCAAAAACATTAATTTAAATTTTTTTTTTAAATATTTTATAAGACATTGAAAAACAGATAGAAAAAGAATATTTATTTGTAATGGGCTGATTCTAAAAAAAATACGAAAATTAACTATAGAGTTGATAAACAGGCGTATAGTATTTTTTGTAAAAAAAAGTAATTTGCTTAAAAAATTATAAAAATTGCTTTTTTTGGCGTCAAATAGTATGAAAAATTCATCATTTTAATTAGATTCTAAAATTTATGTCTCTCCGTGTAATACAATTGGTTACTAAAAAATACAATAAAAATGGAGTTTGAAAATATTTTTAAATGAAAATTAATAAGGTTTATTTTTGTTCTTTTTTTTCAAAAGAGGAAATAAAAGCGGATAATGTTTTATAGAAAAATAATATCATGACGAAAAGTCCTATAGTGATGCTGGCATCTGCAATATTAAATATAGCGGGAAAGAAGTTAAAGTTTCCTATAGTAAATAAGTCTACTTGAAACATATCGACTACTTTTCCTTGCATAAAGGGAGCATATCCACCTGAAGCCGGCATAAATTCGGACGGTGGGGAAAAATAATTACTTTCAGAGAATAGTCTTCCATAAAAAACGCAATCAATGATATTTCCAATGGCTCCTGCTGCTATCAGCGACATACATACTAATAGACCCATAGAAATATAAGATTTTATCATTTTATATATCAACCAGATAATACATCCGGAAGCTATGATACGGAATAGGGTTAATAATAATTTACCCCAATAGCCTCCAAAGAAAACAATGCCGAATGCCATTCCTTCATTTTCGATAAAATGAAGTTTAAACCAAGAGCCAAAAACAGAAAGTTCTTCGCCCAATATAAAAGAAGTTTTTATCCAAATTTTTAGCACCTGGTCGGCAACTAAAATCAATAATATGATGCTAACAGCAATTAATGATTTTCGTTTCACTTATTACTTTTTTTTTCATTAATCTTTGCGTCGTAGGACAAAGTAGCATGTGGTACAATTTTCAATCTTTCTTTTGGAATTAATTCTCCGCTTTCTCTACAAATGCCATATGTTTTGTTCTCTATACGTATTAATGCGGCTTCTAAATTACTTATGTATTTTTCAAGTCTGGAGGCGAGTCTTCCTGTTTCTTCTTTAAACAATGTTTGCTGCCCTTCTTCTAAAACTTTAAATGTGGGAGAAGTATCGGCAATGTCATTTCCTGTAGTTCCGCTAAGGGCGTCAACATACATTTTCATGTCTTGCTTGGCTTGCTCCAATTTTTCGAGAATTAATTCTTTAAATTCTTGTAATTCCTCATCCGAATATCGTAGAGATCCTTTCACTTCATTCATAATAACCTCCTGTTTTATAAATACTAATGTTGTAAAACGTAATAAAATATTACTGCATCTAATATTTTTCAAAATTATAATAAAAATCAATAGCAAATGTATACTATTTGATATTTTTTGATTGTTTCTAATAATTTATATAATAATCTAATTCTCAGGTTGATTTTAACATATGAATAATTTTTACCCTTTTTCGGGGTTGTTTCGTTTTTTTTATGGAAATTTATACTAATTTTGTACATTATAAAAATAAGTTACTATGCAACGTTCAGAAAAAATATACAAAGGTAAAGTTTTAGCTATTTTATCGGGAGGAGGTGATACCCCTGCCATTAATTCGAGTATCGAACATATCAGAAACAGAGCATTGATTCTTGGTTATAAAGTGTATGGAATCCGTGCAGGTTGGAAAGGTTTATTGGGAGATGGGGATATTGTAGATTTAACCAATCAACCGTATAATGGCATGTATGGAGGCACTGCACTTTTATCCAGTAGAACAAATCCTTTCCCAACAAAAAATAATCCGGAATCAAGGGTGCCCCAAATTATTAATAATTTAAAAAGATATAAAATTGATATTTTGATTACCATTGGGGGCGATGATACCAACGGTGCAGCTAAACGTTTGTATGAACAAGAAGGAATTCCGGTCATAGGTTTTCCTAAAACTATCGATAATGATTTACGTACACGAACTATTCATACATTCCAAAATAAAGCGGTAGAAGCGGTGCTTTGTCCCGGTTTTCCTTCAGGAGCATTAAGAGTTAGTGAGATGGTGCGTCATTTACGCTCTACTAATGAATCGCATCAACGCATTATGGTGGTTGAAGTAATGGGTCGAGACGCCGGATGGTTAACAGGAAGCGCTGTTTTTGGTGGCGCTGAATTAGCATTAATACCGGAACATCAAATGACAAAGGAGAATAAGGAACATTTTTTTGAAATAGTTCAAAAAAAATATAATGAAAAGAAAAACTTAATCATTGCTGTATCCGAAGGAGTACGATGGTGGGACGATACAAGTAAGCAATTAAACATGGTATATGCAAGTGCTGAAACCGATGAGTATGGACATAAACGTTTTGGTGGTGTTAGTGGCGTTATCGCATCAGAAATTTCAAATAGATTGGGAATTTCAGCTCGCTCACAAATATCAGGTTATTATCCACGCTCCGGAGAATGTTGTAAATATGATGCCATGCTTACGTCTACACTTGCTGATAAAGTGTTGGATTTATTGCTACGAGAAGATTATGGTAAAATGCCGGTAATGAATAAAATTGTCAAAAAAGAAGAATTAGAAGAATACAATGCTACAAGCATTGATATGGGATTTATCGGAAATCAACCATTACAGGATATTTATTATAATACCAACGAGTATACCTTTACTGATGCATACGTAGATTTTTTGAAAAATATTTTAGGAAATCCTTTTTTGCCTTCTTTCGGATATCATTTTGAAAAGGTTAACCCCGAAGATTAATAATCATTTATATTTTGGCTTTATTTTTGACATATAAATAGACTGTTAAAAAATATATTGTTATGATGAAACATTTGCATTTATTATCAATTAGTTTACTTTGTTTATGGATGAGTGCAGGTATTGCTCAAACAACTCCTGAAAAACCAAAAGCATATTTTACGGTATCAAAATCACTCATTGATTTTGGAGAACTTAAAGTCGGGGCAACAAAAACAGTGAACGTTACTTTTACAAATACGGGCGACAAGCCTTTAATCATTTCAAGTATATATACTTCGTGTGGTTGTACAGAAGTTGATTATCCGAGAGAACCTTTCATGCCGGGAAAATCAGGAACCCTGAAAATATCCTACAGCGCTACCGAAGGAGAAGGATTCTTCAGTAAAATTATAACAGTGTATACAAATGCTAAAAATAAGAAAGAAGATATTAAAATTGAAGGTGTTGTTATTCCAAAATAAATGGCATCAATAAATGGCAACTAAATTTAAAAAAAAAGGAGAATTTAAATTCTTCTTTTTTTATCCTTAGAGCATAAAAAAAACAGGGGTTCTCCGAAAAGAACCCCTGAAAACTATGAAAAAAAACTACTACTTTTTCTCTTTATCAAAACGGGACTTGTATTTATTTAAATATTTGTCTACACGTCCTGCAGTATCCACAAGTTTCATTTTTCCGGTGAAAAATGGATGTGATGTATTGGATATTTCCAATTTAACTAAAGGATATTCTTTCCCGTCTTCCCAAACTATGTTGTCTTTTGTCTTAACCGTAGATTTGCATAAAAAAGCCACATCATTAGATATATCTTTAAAAACCACAAACCTATATTCTTTCGGATGAATCTCTGTCTTCATTTTATCGCTCTGTATTCTTAATTATTTCTATTCTAAATTTAAACTCTGCAAAAGTATATTTTTTTTTAATATAAACATTATATTAATTAAAAAAAATTTTGGGTGGACAATGGGATTCGAACCCACGACCTTCGGAACCACAATCCGACGTTCTAACCAACTGAACTATGCCCACCATGATTTTTAGAACTGCAAAAGTACAACTTTTTTTATTATGGATTATTTTTTTTATTAGTTTTTTATTACGCTTTTAGAAACATTATATTCTTGAAAAACAGGCTTTAGTAAAATATTTCTTTTGCAATGTAGGAAAAGATAGATATTTAATGTGAGCAAATGAAAAAATATTATTACACATATAATACGCTTTTTTTTTCTTTTGGTGTTTTTTTGTACAAAAAACACCACAGTCTTGCTTCAACAAAGCCAATGAATAAACAATAAATTTTATTTTTTTCAGTTATTTAAAACAGTTTATGTATAAGAATTCTATCGTATGAATTTAAGATTTTTTAGTATTGTTCTCTTCACTTTAATATCATATATTACCTATTCACAAAGACCTATAGCCGTAGGTGAATGGCGTACACATTATAATTATACTGAAAGTAAAGACATTGCGATTTTAGACAATACGGTGTATGTGGCAAGCATGAATTCTTTGTTTTACATGAATCTTGAAGATAAAACCCTGCGACGGTTGGGTGTTCTTGAAGGATTAAATGATATAGGTATTCAAACAATAGAAGTAAGTAATAACACAAATACCCTCATTATTTCTTATATTAATTCGAATATAGATTTGTATTATGATGGTATTATTTATAACATTCCTTATATTGCTAAAAAGCAGATGAGTGGAGATAAATCTATTTATAATATTCATTGCGAAGGAGAATATGCTTATCTGGCCTGTGGTTTCGGAATTGTAATACTGGATTTAAAGCAAAAACTGATTAAAGATACGTGGTTTTTTCAAGTAAATGGTCAAACTTTTGCAGTAAACGATGTGTGTATATACAATGACACAATTTTTGCAGCTACTACTCAAGGAATTTATATAAATGATTTACATAATGTTGCAATAGCCCAATTTTCTACTTGGGAAAAAATAAACGAAAGTCCCATGGGAACGAAGAATTATTCATTCATCGAATCTTTCGAGCAAAAAGTTTATGCAGTTACCGATGCTTCTATCTTGCAAATAGATACAATTTTTAACGAAGATAGCTCTTCTTTTACATTAGATACAACAGTATTACAAACAATTAATATAGTTTATGCTTATCATAAAGGGGAATGGGTGTTAGATAGTCTTTTCGGATTTGAGGAAATACGAAATATCAACAGTGTCAATAATCGTTTAGTTCTAACAAGGGCATGGGGAGCAAATGCATACAGCTCTTCAAATGCGAAGTTAGCTATGGAAAACTCTTGTGAATCTTTCTTTCCCGCAAATGCAATTTCTAATCAGTGGGGATACATCTGTATTGCTGATAAAAATAAAGGATTAATATGTCAAACCTCAGATGGATCAATAGCTTATTCTTTGCCGGGTCCGGCAACAGATGCGGTGTGGTCTATTAATGTTTCACAATCTGTCTTAGCAAGTGTTCCCGGTGCCTATTCCGATTGGGTGCCACATTGGATGCCAATAAGTATCAGCTTATTTGAAAATGAAAAGTGGAATAATCTTTTGTATGATGACTTATTTTTTAATTCTAAGCAAGCTCATGACGCCTTGGATATTTTAATTAATCCTAACAATTCAAAAGAAATGTTTGTAGCTTCATATATTTCAGGTTTGCTCCATATTAAAGATGGGAAAGTGATTAATATTTATAATGATGCTAACGCTCCAATGGAAAAATATGGTAATAGGGTTCAAATTAATGCGTTGGCGTTTGATAACAGTTATAATCTATGGATGTTACATTCACAAGCTACGAATCCGCTCTTGGTTCGAATGAAGGACGGAGCGTGGCAATCTTTCAATATCTATTATACTTCCGGTGAAATAGTAGGGAATATGTTGATTGATAGCCGTGGATGGATTTGGATGACCGGCAACAGAGAAACATCACTTTTAATTTTCAATCCTGCCGGTACACCTCTAAATACAGCCGACGATCAATTAGTAAAATTAAATACTTCTCTCTCTGAGGCAGAAGGTTCTTTTGATTATATTTATTCTTTGGCTGAAGATAAAGATGGAAAAATTTGGATAGGAACGAACAAAGGTATTAAAGTGTATTACTCTCCTTCTCAATTATTAAATAATCCGGAAGCACTTCCTTATGCGCCAAGAGTACAAATGGATAGTCTTACAGAATTGTTATTGAATTATGAAGCCGTTAAATGTATTAAAGTAGATGGAGGTAATCGAAAATGGATAGGGACCGATAATGCCGGTGTTTTTCTTCTTTCGGAAGATGGAGAAACGGAATTACTGCATTTTACAACCGATAATAGTCCATTGCTATCTAATTCCATTACAACTATTGAAATCGATGGTAGAACGGGCGAGGTTTTCATAGGTACTGATAAAGGATTGATTTCTTTTCGTTATACTGCAACAGATGGGGCTAATGATTATGAAGAAATTAAAATATTTCCTAATCCTGTTAGAGAAGATTTTGCCGGATATATATCCATAACCGGACTCAAAGAAAATTCGGAAGTGAAAATTACGGATGCATTCGGTAGCTTGGTTTATAGAGCCAAGTCCATGGGTGGTATGGCTACATGGAACGGATTTCGTTTTGATGGCACAAAAGCAAGCACCGGAGTTTATTTTGTATTTGTTTCTGATATAACAGGAAAAGTAAAGAAAGTAGGTAAAATATTGTTTATTAAATAATTTCACGAATATGCGTACAGAAATCGACAGCATGGGAGAAGTAGAAGTTCAAAGCGATAAGCTTTGGGGAGCACAAACACAACGTTCCTTGATGAATTTTAAAATTGGAGATATTCGTATGCCCAAAGAAATTATCCAAATGCTAGCGATTGTAAAAAAATCGGCGGCTTATGCTAATTGTGAATTAGGTGTTTTAAGCGAGGAAAAAAGGAATATGATTGCCCGAGTTTGTGATGAAATTATCAAAGGAAATTTAATGGAACATTTCCCGCTTGTTGTTTGGCAAACAGGTTCCGGCACCCAAACAAATATGAACATCAATGAAGTTATCTCAAATAGAGCAGAATTACTTTTAAAAGGTTCTTTGAATGGCACATCGCGATACATCTCTCCCAATGATGAAGTAAATAAATCTCAATCTACCAACGATGTTTTTCCTACGGCTATGCGTTTAGCAGCCTATACTCTTTTAACAGAAAAGTGCATTCCTGCTTTAGAAAAAATGGAGGCTTCATTGATTGTTAAAACGACAGAATTTAAAGATATTGTAAAAATTGGAAGAACGCATCTAATGGATGCTACGCCTTTACGTCTTGGAAGTGAATTTTCAGCCTATGCCTCTCAATTGTCGTTTGGTATACGTGCATTAAAAAATACGTTATATCACCTTCAACAATTGCCTATTGGCGGTACTGCAGTTGGAACAGGGCTTAATACGCCCAAAGGATACGATACACTTTGCGTTAACTATATTAATACGTTTACTCAAAAAACTTTTATAGCTGCTGAGAATAAATACGAAGCCATGGCGTCGCACGATGCTTTTGTTGAAACTTCGGGGGCATTGAAACAATTAGCTGTAAGTCTGACAAAGATAGCCAATGATATACGGTTTTTAGCATCGGGACCGCGTTGCGGCTTAGGTGAAATTAATCTTCCACCAAATGAACCCGGATCTTCTATTATGCCGGGGAAAGTTAATCCTACTCAGTGCGAGGCAATGTGTATGGTATGTGCGCAAATTATAGGCGATGATCATGCAATTACCATCGCCGGTATGCAAGGTCAATTGCAGTTAAATGTATTTATGCCTCTGATCGCTTATAATATTCTGATGTCAATACATTTATTAACAGACATGTGTAACTCATTCACAAAAAATTGTATAGAAGGAATTACTCCTAACTTACACTCAATTGAAAAACATCTTCAAAATTCGCTTATGCTCGCAACGGCTTTAAATCCCCATATTGGATATCATAACACTGCGAAAATCGTTCAATATGCCGATGCCAATCGCGTAACATTGGAAAATGCTGCTATCACCTTGGGTTTAGTTACAAAAGAACAGTTTCGCGAATGGGTAAAACCGGAACAGATGATGTAATGGTTTTTTACAAAAAATGAAGCCTTATATCGGAAAATAATGTATTTTTGCCGTAATTTAAAATAATATTATTGATGAAGACATACGCAATCTTATTGTTATTATGTGGTTTTTTATTTATCTCTTGTGAGGAACATGTCTGTACATGTAAAGAATATAAAGAAGATGCGATAATTAAAGAATATGAAAAGAGTATAAATAATCCCTTAATGTGTGAAGAATTTAACACAGAAAAAGTTTGTGATGAAGATACAATCTTTGTTATTTGTGGCGAAAAGAATCCTTTATAAGGATTCGGTCAGAATCAAATAATAGTTATTTTTTTATTTTAGCACTTATACAGTCTTTCACATCTTTAGAAATTCTCATGGCACAGAAAGTAGGTCCACACATTGTACAATAATGTGAGCCTTTTTCATCAGCCCCTTGTCGGATTCTAAAATATTCCATCGCTTTTTGTGCATCCAAAGCCAAATGAAATTGATCTTTCCAACGGAATTCGTACCTGGCTTTACTCATGGCATTGTCTCTTATTTGAGCAGTAGGATGCCCTTTGGCAATATCTGCTGCATGGGCGGCTATTTTATAGGTGACGATTCCTGTTCGCACATCTTCTTTATCAGGAAGCCCTAAATGTTCTTTCGGCGTTACATAACATAACATCGCTGTTCCATACCACCCAATTAATGAGGCTCCTATAGCAGATGTGATGTGATCGTATGCGGGTGCAATATCAGTAACCAAAGGTCCCAAAGTATAAAACGGAGCATTAAAACAAAATTTCTTTTGTTTGTCAACATTAATTTTTATTTTGTGCATAGGTACATGTCCGGGACCTTCAATCATAACTTGTACATCGTGTTGCCAAGCTTTCTTGGCTAATAAGCCTATGGTTTTCAATTCGCCGAATTGAGCTGCATCGTTTGCATCGTAAATGCTTCCGGGACGCAATCCGTCACCTAATGAAACTCCGGTATCATAGGTTTTTAATATTTCACAAATTTCTTCAAAATGAGTAAACAAAAAATTCTCTTTTTTATTATGTAGCATCCATTTTGCCATGATAGAACCCCCTCGTGAAACTATACCGGTTAATCGTTTTGCCGCTAATGGTATATGCTTCTTTAGTAAACCGGCATGTATGGTAAAATAATCGACCCCTTGTTCGCATTGTTCAATGAGAGTGTCTTTGTATATTTCCCAAGTTAATGCTTCTGCTATCCCATTAACTTTTTCAAGAGCTTGATAAATAGGAACAGTACCAATTGGGACAGGGCTATTCCTGATAATCCATTCTCGAGTTTCATGTATGTTGGCTCCGGTTGACAAATCCATTAAAGTATCTCCTCCCCAATAACAACTCCATAATGATTTTTCTACTTCTTCGTCAATATTGGATGAAGTAGGAGAGTTCCCTATATTGGTATTTATTTTTGTCAGAAAAGCATCGCCTATAATCATAGGCTCACATTCCACATGGTTGATATTTGCCGGAATAATGGCTCTGCCGGAGGCAATTTCCTGACGTACAAACTCAGGTGTTATGTGTGAATGTATGCCTAAAGATTCAGCATTTTGATTTTCGCGAATTGCGACATATTCCATTTCCGCAGTAATGATGTTGTTTTTAGCGTAGTACATCTGTGTAATGCCATGTCCTTGTTTTGCCTTATAAGGTAGGCGGATATGCTCAAACCGGAGATGATCTAAGCTTTTATCTTTCAATCGTTTTTGACCGTATTCCGAAGATAAGTTGTATAATTTTACAACATCCTTGCGTTCTAATATCCAAGTTTCTCGTACGGGGCTTAAACCTTTCTTTATATCAACAGTTATATTTTCATCTGTGTAAAAACCACTGGTATCGTATACATAAATTGGTGCATTTGGATGAAAAACAGTTTTATCGCCAACAATTTCAACGGTATCGGTTAATGTTATCTTTCGCATGGGAACTTGAATATCAAATAGTTTTCCTTTGATATACACTTTCTCCGATGAAGGGTATTGCTTTTTTATTCCTTTTTCTTTATTCATTATTTGACAATTAGCCTTAATCTTTTTTATTTTTTATTTGTTTGCAAAGGTAGCACTTTTTAAGGTAATGGGTAAACAAAATGGAAATTTTCGTGTTTTAATAGTATTTATAAATAAATAGTTTTGTTATATTAATGTATTTATGCTTCAATTTATTCCCGTTACTTTATCCGATAAATCTCTTTTAGAGCCTTATTTATATGAGAATCCTCACGTTTTGTGCAACTGGAGTTTTTCCAATATGATACTTTGGAACGAAGCCTTTTTGCCGCATTATACATTTATTAATGATATGCTGATTCTTGCTGTTTTGAAAGATAAAAATTCTCCTTTATATAATTTCCCTATAGGGAAAGGGGATGTTAAAACGGCAATAGATACATTAATAATATTCGCACAAAAAAATAAACAAACGTTTAAAATGGTGTACCTTACCGATGAAATGAAAAATGTATTGGAATCACTATATCCCAATCAATTTGAATTTGAAGAAAAACGTGATAATTTTGACTATATATATCTGGTTGAAAATTTATTGCATTTAAAAGGCAAGAGATATCAAGCAAAACGTAATCATATTAATAGGTTTAAAAAAAACTATCGGTATTCGTATGCTCCTCTTAACAAAGAGGATATTCCAGAGTGTTTGGAAGTACTTCAATTATGGATAGAAGAAAACGATTGTGGTCCGGATAATTGTTTAATGGAACAAGAAACCTGTGCTGCAGAGCTTGCTTTGACAATTTACAATCAGTTAGATATGAAAGGGGGAGTGTTGCGTGTTGAATGGAAAGTAGTGGCTTTTACACTCCGTAAAGCATTGAACGATAAGGTTTTTGATGTGCAAATGGAAAAAGCGTTAAAAGAATATCATGGCGCTTATGCCATGATTAATCAACAATTTGTGGAACATGAAATGCAAAACTATTTATATGTTAACCGAGAAGAAGATGTCAATGACCCCGGTTTACGTCAGGCGAAACTTTCCTATTATCCGGCGATTCTATTAAAAAAATACGTAGCTACTTTAAAATAAGTATGTATGATTGTTTATGCAGACGATACCCTAAAAGAAGAGGTAAAAAAAATCTGGAAAATTTGTTTCCCGGATGATTCTGACAATTTCACAGACTTTTATTTTGATACAAAATATAAAAATGAAAACACTCTCGTATATGTAATAGATGGAATTGCTGTAGCCTGTCTGCAAATGTTACCGTATAATTTCACATACTACCATCATATTATTCCAACAGCCTATATTTCCGGTGCGGCTACTTTGCCGGCATTCCGGAAAAAGGGAATTATGGCCGATTTACTTACATTTGCTTTTCACGAAATGCAAAGAAAAAACATTCCTATTAGTGTTTTGATACCGCAAGAACCTTGGCTAATAGCATACTATGAGCAATTAGGTTATGCAGTAACGTTTGAATACAGCAATCAGGTTTTACAATCCTATACAGAAGACTATGATACTTTTAATGATTATAAAATCATTCCGTTAAGTTCTCAAAACAATAATATAGATACAGCCTACCATTATTATGCATCTTATTTTTCAAAACAAAACTTCTGTATTCAAAAAAGTCGTGCTGATTTTGAAGCTATTATTACTTTTTATACATTGGAAGAAGGTGAAATACTAACAGTTTGTAAAGAGAATGTAATTTGTGGATTATGTTTTATTTCGCAAAATAATCATTCTATCATTGTGAAGGATTTGATAGTTGAAAATCAAACAAGTAAAAGCGCATTGCTTAATTATATTATAAAAACTCATCCAAAAAACGAGATTATCCTAAGGAATCCATGCGAAGAAAATGAAAAGTGTTGTCACAATGGAATGTTAAGGATTATTAATCCTGAATGTATGGTAGATATTTTTGCAAAAGCTCATCCTGAGATTACATTTAATTTTTCACTTTTAGATAATCAAATGACATCAAATAAAGGCTATTACTCAATTAAAAACGGTAAAAGCATGAAGACGGACGTGGAGTTTGTTCAAAACAAGAAATTAAATGATACGTGGATTGATATTAATTTGCTTTCGACATTGTTAACAGGCTATCAAATAAAAACTTTAAGCCCAGAATTTCATTTTTTTCCATCCGGTCATCCGTTTATGAGTTTAATGTTAGAGTAAACTTATCCCTTTCAATATTAAAAATTTAAATATATTTTGTGAAATTCAAAAAAAAATACATATTATATAAAAAAAAATTGTACTTTTGCAGCCTAAAAAATCAGAGATTAATTTTTGTAAACATTAATAATAATGGCAAATCATAAATCAGCACTAAAACGAATCAGACAAAACGAAAAAAGACGTTTAGAAAATCGTTATTGGGCAAAAACAATGCGTAATGCACTCAAGAAAGCACGGAATTTAAGTGATGCATCAGAGTTAAAATCAAAGATGCCTACAATTAGTTCTCTTATTGATAAAGTTGCTAAAAAAGGTGTGATACACAAAAACAAAGCCGCTAATTTAAAATCAGGGTTGATGATTAAATTAAATAAAATGGCTTAATTAAATTAGAGTTTTTTTCATTGGTTTAAAAGTTTTAACAGAGAAGCTATCTTAGAAGGATGGCTTCTCGCCTTTTATACCCCGTAGTATTGAAGCTGTTAAAATGAAAAATTTAAGAAATTATTTTGATTTTTGTGTTTTCTCTGGGCTTAGCACTTGGATATTCATTTTTATAGCCCATGACTATTCCAATAAATAACTGATAATTATCGGGTAAATCAAGTTTAGCGCGGAAATCATTTCCTTGCGGACCGTTAATGAATCGAACAATACCTCCCAGCACACAGGTGCCTATATCCATTGACTCTGCTGCAAGTAACATGTTTTGTGCCAACATACCACAATCATTTTGAGCGTAGGCATTGTTTGTGTCTCCGGCTATTAATATAAATGTAGGCGCACCAAACAAAATATTATAATCGGAAGTGTGAGTAGAAGTAGCAGAAGAGTTGTTTTGTGTATAATTAATATAATCAATGTTTAATTTATTTATCATGTCTTCCGATTGTATTACCCGTATCGCCCATGGCTGTAAATTTTTTGCACTCGGAGCATTAATGCCGCATTCCAAAATTTTATCCAATTCCGCTTGCTTGATTTGTTCCGACTTGTATGATCGTACACTTCTACGATTCATTATGGATTCTATCGTAGCGTTTTTCTTAGGTGTAGGCAGAGTAGTTATTTCATGCTTTACATTTTCTGAACGGCATGAAATAAATAAAAGAATACTTACAATATAGACTAATTTAATGTTATTCATTTTCTGATGCTTTTTAGTGTATTTTGTATGTAGAAACACAAAAAATACAAAATTGTTCATTGGAAGTAAGATATTTGTATGCAAATTTCATATCCTCTTTTATGTAAATAATAATAAAAATTTTAAAAAAAATATAACTTTTTTATCTTCCTTCCGTATAAGATGTCATATCGAAATGTTATGGAGAATATTTACACTATTAAGGACATTATTAAGAATTATTATCGTATAAATATAGAGTTAACTCTTGGAGGAGGTCCTACCAAAGATGGCGAGAAATACATACAAAAAGTAAAAGCGGAAAAAGAGATTTTGTCTTATTTCGGCTTGCCCTTGACTAGTAAATACATAAAATTAATTTGGAGTATTTTTGATGTAACTGAAAATATAAACGAAGCTATTCCCATTCTTTTGGATGAGTTAAAACAAAAATCTTTGGATTTTGAAGTTGCAAAAGAAAAAACAATGGCAACGAAATTAATGGAAGGAGTAAAACAACAAAGAGAAGCCTTTGATTTATTTCCGGAAATTCAAATTGATTTAAATTTATATACCCTTTTTATTTATAATGAAATTCTGATAAAGAAAAATCAAGCTGTTGATTTAGTAATCCAAGAATTTGAAAAAGTAAAAGGGAGAGAATGTTTATCGAATATCTATCAATTAAGTCAGTTATCAAAAGACTATGAAAATAGTATATATTATTCTTTTTTAAAAGAAAAAGGCTTGATATATCTCGATGACTTTGTTGAGTGGTGTCGATTGCGTGATAATCAAAAAATAAATTCTCATCTAAATTTGGCTATAAAAAATGAAGACGCCATCCAATCACTATGCTTGGCATTCCGATTGTTTTTACATTATAAAAATCAAGGATATTCTATTGAAAGAGCTAAAAAACATTCCGGATTAACGAATGATAGGGTTTTTAAAATCGTTCAATATGTGTATACTCATTCATAGTATATTCTGAAAACTCCTGTTTTTGTTGTACTATTTAATTGTTATTGTTGCGGAAAGATGTTAAAATATCTTTCCGTTTTTTTATATTCATTTTCTTTGCTTTGCGCTTACCTTATTTAAAAGCAATTAAATTTCAGTGTAATATAGGGAATCTGAATAAACATATCCCTTCCCATTGTTTTTTTATTTAATTTTGTAGATTAATAAATTAATAAAAAAAAATTTTAAAAGGAAATTGATTTAGAAAAAGTTACGAAATATTAATGAAAAAAATTTACTGCATATTGTGTTTCTTTTGTGCCTTTGTACATACTGGGATGGCTCAATATTATGGCGGTAAGAAAAAAAATTGGAATGTGAGTTTACATGCCGGGATTAATAATTTTTTCGGAGATGTCTCCAATACAAAAAATAAAATGTTGATAAGCGATCCCTTTACCAAAGACTTTTATCAAAATAGGAATTTTATGTATCAACTTTCGGTTGGCTATGACATTTCTCCTTTTTTGAATATGAGAATCAATGCTTTATATGGCAACATTCAAAATGAAAGTAATGATTTAGACTTAAAATTCAAATCATATTATACCCATGAATTTAGTTTATTGAACTCATTGGATGTTTTTGCTTTTACCGATTTATATGATTGGCATTTGAATATTCACGCTGGTTTAGGGTTATATGCTTTCAAAACTACTTTGTCAAACTCTGAAACCAATCAAATTATTCAAGCAACACCTCAGCAGTTTACCTATGCTTTTTCCATTCCTTTCGGATTGGGTTTTTCTTATAATATTACGGATGATTGGAAGTTTACCTTCGACCTTATGTATCGGTGGGTTGCTAATGATAAATTTGATGCATATGCATCAGTGCATAAAAAGTTTGAAGGGTTTTCGTATGCTTCACTCGGCTTTCAATATGCGTTTGATTTTCCATCGTTTCAACGATCATCGGTACGAAGAAGTTTCAAACAATCGGGTAATTACGGATTTTCCGCAATGGGAGTCGATAAAACACATAAGGTGTATAGACGCAAAAAACAATTGGGGAACTTACGTCCTGTAAATAATTATTCAAAAACACAAAAGAGAAAATACAAAAATATAAATTCTCGTAAATATATATTAAAATCTAGAAGAATTAAATAATATAATCAAATGGAAATCTCATATAACTGGCTTAAAGAGTATATCAACATAGATTTAGGCGTTGAAGAAATTTCAGAAATTCTTACCGGCATTGGTTTGGAAATCGAAGGAATACATACGTTTGAAAGTATCAAAGGTGGTTTAAAGCATGTCTGTATAGGGAAAGTAATAACATGCGAGAAACATCCGAATGCAGATAGACTTCATGTCACCCAGGTTGATATTGGACAAGAAAACTTATTGCAAATTGTCTGTGGGGCAACTAATGTAGCTGCAGGTCAGCATGTAGTTGTGGCATGTGTAGGAGCTGCTCTATATCCAATGAATAAAGAGCCTCTGACGATAAAAAAATCTAAAATAAGAGACGTTGTCTCCGAAGGAATGATTTGTGCCGAAGATGAATTAGGAATAAGTAATTCGCATGCAGGGATTATGGTGTTGAGCGATTGTCCACAAATCGGCATGCCTGCTCAACAATATTTTAATATTACTACAGACACAATTTTTGAAATCGGACTTACCCCTAATCGAAGCGATGCAACTTCTCATTTGGGTGTTGCCCGCGATTTAGTGGCTTATATCAATACGCATTATCATGAGAAAATAAGCCTCAATTATCCTGAAGTGAATGATTTTCCTATAAATACACCAAAAAATATAATTCAAATTACCATAGCAGATACAGTGGCTTGTCCAAGGTATACGGGTTTGCATATTGCCGGTGTTAAGATTGAAGAATCTCCGGAATGGTTGAAAACAAAATTAAACGCCATCGGTATTCGTCCTATTAACAACATTGTAGATATAACCCAATTTGTGTTGTTTGAAATGGGGCAACCTCTCCATGCATTTGATGCTAATAATATAAAAGGAAATCACGTAATCATCCGAAAAGTTGCCAAAGAGACTCCTTTTTTAAGTCTTGACGGCATAGAAAGAAAACTCAGCGAAAATGACTTAATGATTTGCAATGAAGTTGAACCAATGTGTATTGCTGGCGTAATGGGAGGAGAAGATTCAGGAATTAATGAAGCAACAACGGATGTATTTCTCGAAAGCGCTTATTTCAATCCTATCAGTATACGTAAAACATCGAAATACCATGGAATAAAAACAGATGCTTCTTTTCGTTTCGAACGGGGCTGTGACCCAAACATCTGTATATATGCTTTAAAACGTGCTGCACTCTTGATTCAAAAAATTGCTGGAGGAACAATTTCTGATATCACCGATATATATCCTTCTATTATAAAGGAAAAAGAAGTTATTCTATCCTATAAACGATTAAATACGCTTATTGGAAAAGAAATTGAGAAAGAAACAGTAAAAGAAATACTTACATCTTTGGAAATGAAAATTTTAAATGAAACGAACGAAAACATTTCTATAGCTATCCCTACCAATAAAAACGATGTTACGCGTGAAGCCGATGTTATCGAAGAATTTCTTCGCATCTATGGGTATAATAACATCGAACTTAAGCAAAACTTTTCTTTTACACCTTCTGCCATTGCAGAAAGTCCACTTATTGCATTGAAAGAAAATGTTTCCAATTATTTAAGCAATAATGGTTTCTGCGAAATCATGAATAATTCTTTGACGAAAAGCGAATATACTCATTTTGATTTTATCAATAAACAAGAAAGCATATCGTTACTGAATCCTTTGAGCAAAGACCTTCAAAATATGCGTCAAACCTTATTATTTGGTGGATTGGAAAGTATCATAAACAACATCAACCGTTCTAATTTCAATCTTCGCTTGTTTGAATTCGGATCAGTTTATAGAAAGGATTGCAGCAAAACAAAAAAAAATACGGTGATTGAACGCTTCCCTTATCATAATCATTTAGCTCTCTTTGTCAGCGGGAAACAACACGAAGATTCTTGGCAAAACAAAGCCAATGATTTGGATTTCTTTTATGTGAAAAATATTGTTTCAAATGTATTACAAAAAAATAATTTTAATGTAAATAAATTTTCACTTGCTATCGGTAAAAATGAAGGAGCTTTCCAACAAGTATTGACATATACCATCAATAATCAAACTATTATTACAATAGGAGAAGTTCATCCTACTGTTTTAAAAGTTTTTGGAATCAAACAGAAAGTCTATTCTGCCGAAGTGGACTGTGATGCATTAATCAATCTTTCCGAAAGAAAAAAGATTATGTTCAAAGAATTAAATAAATACCCGGAAGTTCATCGTGATTTGGCGTTGTTATTAGACAAGCATGTTACCTATGAGGAGGTTGAAAAATTGGCTTATAAAACGGCTAAGCCTTATCTTAAAGCTGTTAATTTATTCGATGTGTACGAAGGAAAAAACTTGGAAGAAGGGAAAAAATCGTATGCCGTAAGTTTTGTACTGTCAGATACAAACAAAACACTTACCAATGATGAAATTAATGCTGTTATGGATCGATTAATTACCGCCTATGAAAAAGAATTACAAGCAAAATTAAGGTAAATATTTTAAATTATTTTAATTACTTTTGCAATATCATTAATAACAAAAAATAAAAGCAAGAGTATTAATTTATCAAATTAAAAATGAAAGAATTACAACATATAGAGATGAAAGAATCTAGAGCCGGATTCGGAGAAGGATTATTGGAAGCAGGCAAGAAAAATCAAGAAGTAGTTGCTTTGTGTGCCGATTTAACGGGTTCAGTGAAAATGGATGCTTTTGCCAAAGCTTTTCCTGAACGTTTTTTTCAAACAGGTATTGCCGAAGCTAATATGATAGGTATGGCTGCAGGATTTGCATTAAGTGGGAAAATACCTTTTGTAGGCTCTTTTGCTAATTTTTGCACAACACGCGTATTGGATCAAATTCGAATGGTAGTAGCTTATTCCAACAACAATGTAAAAATTTGCGGTTCTCATGCCGGAATTAGTGCAGGTGAAGATGGGGCTACTCATCAGGTAATGGAAGATATTGGTTTTATCAAGGCTTTGCCCAATATGGTAGTTATAAACCCTTGCGATTTTAATCAAACCAAAGCAGCTACCTTAGCCATAACAGATTATAAAGGTCCGGTTTATCTTCGTTTCGGTAGACCGAAAATGCCTAATTTTACACCTGAAAACCAAAATTTTGAAATAGGGAAAGCTCTATTATTACATGAAGGAACCGATGTAAGTATTTTCGCAACAGGTCATCTCGTATATCCGAGTTTAGAAGCTGCCTATATGCTTTCTCAAAAAGGTATTTCGGCTGAAGTTATCAATATACACACTATCAAACCACTTGACACTAAGGCTGTCTTGGATTCTGTGCTAAAAACCAGATGTGTGGTAAGTGCGGAGGAACATTTAATGAACGGAGGATTGGGAGACAGTATTGCTCAATTATTGGCACGTCACTTCCCTTGTCCGCAAGAATATGTTGCCGTCGACGATAAATTTGGAATGAGTGGAAAATCTGATGAATTATTAAAGTATTTCGGATTAGACAAAGAACATATTGTTGAAGCAGCTTTAAAGGTTATGCAAAGAAAACAATAAATATAATTAATGACCATGAAAAAAATCGGATTACTATTAGTCTTTATCTATTCATTGGTTTATGTTAATGGACAATGTATAGATGTCCTAATCTCTACTTCGAACGATACTATTTACGGTCGTTTGCTCGACACCTCAAACAATGTGTATACCTTCGATAGTTATAATTATGTATTTGCCATTAAAAAAGAAATGGTAAAAACATATATTCCTTGTTATCGACAAGCTAACAAGGAAGATTTATTACGGATGAAACATATTGATAAACTTTCAGGAAGCGATTTACTAAGCTATACCCCCGGTTACTATTTGCGAAAATCTACTACTAATTTTTATCTGGGGATATGTTTGCTATCCGGTGGGATTGCTGCTAATAATCTAGCGCTTACTTACTTTCATCAAAACTACGAGAAATCTGAATGGATTGTTTTTGCTGCCGGAACCATAGCCTCTGCAGGGGGTTTATTTTTCCTATTACGGAGTTTTTATTTTGTGGATAAAGCCGGAAAATTAATGGATTTAGAACGTTCTTCCATTTATCTCGAACCAACACCGGACGGACATATAGGATTGAAATGGAAATTTTAACATAAATGTATACTTTCTTTGCTCCCGATATTACACATTCGTTTTACACCTTATCAGAAACGGAATCAAAGCATTGCATTAAGTCCATGCGACTGAAAAAGAATGCTGTTATTCAGCTTATCGATGGGAAAGGCTATGTCTACGAAGCCCGCATAAGCGATGATAATATGCGTGCGTGTACCCTGGAAATTGTCAATAAAAACTATATCGGAAATCCTTTTCACTTTTATCTTCACCTCGCTGTGGCACCTACTAAAAATTCCGATCGCTTTGAATGGTTTGTTGAAAAAGCTGTAGAAATAGGAATTTCAGAAATTTCTGCAGTAGAATGTAAAAATTCTGAAAAAACAAAAATCAAAATCGAACGTATTGAACGTATCAGTATTGCAGCACTCAAGCAATCCATGCATAGTGTACTGCCGATTTTTAATACTCAAAAAACCTTTGAAACTATTCTTAAAGATGCAAAAGAAAAGCAAAAGTTTATTGCCTATTGTGGTGAAGATACAAATCCAAAACCTTTCTTAAAGCAGCTTTGTAAACCTCAAACCGATACCCTGATACTTATCGGACCTGAAGGCGATTTTACACCCGAAGAAATTAAACTTGCTAAACAATTCGGCTTTGTTCCCGTAAGTTTGGGAAATAGTCGTTTACGTACCGAAACAGCGGCATTAGTGGCTTGTAATACTGTGCATTTTGTGAATCAATAATATCGCTGTCTTTCTCGGGTCTACAAATGAAGATGAGAAAGTGTTTTTTCTAAATATTCCTTGTCAATACTATCAAAAGTATGTAATTGTTTGCTGTCAACATCCAAAACAGCTACCACTTCATTTTTGATAATGAGCGGAACAACAATTTCAGATTGTGAAAGAGAACTGCAGGCAATATGACCTTCAAAAGCATTTACATCCGGAACGATAATAGTTTTGCGATTTTTCCAAGCAGTACCACACACTCCTTTACCGTAAGGAATTCGTGTACACGCCAAAGGTCCCTGAAAAGGACCTAATACCAAATCTTTTCCTTTAACTATATAAAAACCGACCCAAAAAAAATCAAAAACTTCTTTTAAAACAGCACATACATTTGCCATATTAGCTATGTTATCCGTTTCAGTTGCCAGTAAACAACTAATTTGCGGCAATATTTCTTCATATGTATCTTTTTTATCTGCCTTTTTCGTATATTTTAAACGCTCACTCATGTCTTTTAGTTTTATTTATCTTTATGCAATGACTAAGACGATTTTACACTTGTTTTCTTATTACTGCAAATGTACATAAAATTGACTAATTACACACAGAAGGATAAAAATATTTCGAAAATTTATAGAGGAAAAATATAAGTTTTTCTGTCGTGATTACATAAAAATCAATTTATCTTTACTTAATTTGTGAAGATTTAACATGGGATAAAGAATAGAAAGGATATTTTTTGTACCTTTGCGATTCTGAAAAAAAACAATATTAACGCATTTAATAATTTAAAATATATTGAAAATGAGTAAAATAAAATATGTTTATACTTTTGGAGGAAAATCTGCCGAAGGCAAAGCAGACATGAAAAACCTATTAGGTGGTAAAGGAGCAAATTTGGCTGAAATGTGTCATTTAGGCTTGCCTGTTCCGGCAGGATTAACAATTACAACAGAATGTTGTACCGCTTATTATGCCAACGATTGCCAACTTCCGGAATACTTAATGGAGGATGTATGGGAAGCCATGAAGAATGTAGAAAATATCATGGGTTTGAAATACGATGATGCCGATAATCCTTTACTGATTTCTTGCCGTTCAGGAGCAAGAAGTTCCATGCCCGGTATGATGGATACAGTTTTAAATATTGGATTAAGTTCTAAAACAATTCCTGGCTTAATTAAGAAAACCAATAACCCGCGTTTTGTATACGACTCCTATCGTCGCTTAATCATGATGTATGCCGATGTGGTTATGGAAAAATCAGAAGGTATTGACCCTAAAGATGGGAAAGGAATTCGTAAAGTATTGGATGACATGCTTGATGAATTTAAACACGCCAAAGGTTATAAATCAGATACCGATATCAGTGCAGATGAATTATTGGAATTGTCCAATGCTTTTAAGAAAAAAATAAAAGAAGTGTTGGGAACGGAATTTCCCGACAATGCCAAAGCACAATTAGAAGGCGGCATTAAAGCTGTTTTCAAAAGTTGGAACGGCAAAAAGGCCATTTCATACCGTCGCATTGAAGGCATTCCCGATGAATGGGGAACAGCTGTAAACGTACAAGCTATGGTATTTGGTAACATGGGAAATCATTCTGCAACCGGAGTTGCTTTTACACGTAATCCGGCTACCGGTGAAAACCAGTTCTATGGAGAATGGCTAATCAATGCACAAGGGGAAGACGTTGTGGCAGGTATCCGTACACCTAACCCGCTGAACGATGATACCAAAAACGAACAAAACAAGCATTTGCATTCCATGCAAGAATTGATGCCCAAAACCTATAACGAACTTTGCGATATTCGTTCCATTTTGGAAAAGAATTTCAAAGATATGCTCGATATTGAATTCACCATCCAAGAAGATAAACTTTATATGTTGCAATGCAGAGTAGGTAAACGCACCGGTGTAGCAGCCTTGAATATGGCTTTAGATATGTTGCATGAAAATTTAATTAGCGGCAAAGATGTTGTTATGCGACTCACTCCTGCTCAATTAGATGAATTACTTCACCCTATTTTGGATGCCCAAGATGAAGCCAAACAAAAAGTAATCGCGAAAGGTCTTCCGGCCGGTCCGGGAGGAGCAGTAGGTGCTATCGCCTTGACAAGCGAAAAAGCAATGGAATACAATAAACTTCATATCAAAAATATTTTAGTTCGTGAAGAAACAAATCCTGAAGATGTGGAAGGCATGCGTGCTGCCGATGGTATTTTAACCGCCCGTGGCGGTATGACATCCCACGCTGCTTTAGTGGCTCGCGGATGGGGTAAATGCTGCATCGTAGGTTGCGATGCTATCAAGATTGATCTTTCGAATAACCACATTACCATCAATGGCAAAACCTATAAAGAAGGTGATGTTATTAGCTTAAACGGCTCTAAAGGTTGGATTTATGATGTTCCCGTGAAAATGATAGATGCTACCGAAAATCCGCGTTTTCAAGAATTTATGAAAATAGTCGATGCTCACCGTACCATGGGTGTTCGTACCAATGCCGATACTCCCGAAGATGCTCAAAATGCAATTAATTTCGGTGCCGAAGGTATCGGATTATTCCGCATCGAACACATGTTCTATGGAAAAAATAGCGAAGCACCTTTGGCTAAATTACGAAATATGATTCTGGCAAACAATACCAAAGAACGTGTTGAAGCTCTTAACGAATTAGAACCTTATATTCGTGATGCTGCTAAAGGAACTTTAAAAGTAATGAATGGAAAACCTCTAACTTTCCGCTTAATGGATCCCCCTTTACATGAGTTTGTGCCTCAAACTGAAGACAAACAACGGGAATTAGCCAAAGAAAAAGGAATGGCATTTGAAGATATTAAAAGTCGCATTGATGCATTACATGAAGTAAACCCAATGATGGGATTACGCGGTGTACGTCTCGGTATTGTTTATCCCGAAATCACAGAAACGCAATTCCGCGCTTTGTTTCAGGCTACGGCTGAATTAATTAAAGAAGGTTTTGACCCTCAACTGGAAATAATGGTTCCACTTACCATTTCGGTAAGCGAATTAAAACATCAAAAAGTAATTGCTGATAAAGTACTTGCTGATATTGAAACGAAATTCAGAGTGAAAATTAAGTATTTATACGGTACGATGATAGAAATACCACGCGCCACCTTAGTTGCGGATGAAATTGCGAAAGTAGCTGATTTCTTCTCTTTTGGCACCAACGACTTAACACAAATGACACTCGGATTTTCACGGGATGATGTAAATGCCATTGTAAACGCTTACGTTGACCATAAAATTATTCCGGCTGACCCGTTTAATACTTTGGATCAAGAAGGCGTAGGACAATTGGTACAATTAGGCACCCAACGCGGACGTGCTACCAAAGCCAAATTAAAAGTAGGTGTATGCGGTGAACATGGCGGAGACCCTGCCTCGGTTGAATTCTTCTTCAAAACAGGATTCAACTACGTTTCCTGCTCTCCTTTCCGCGTGCCGGTAGCTCGTTTGGCAGCCGCTCAAGCAGCTATTAAAAACAGTAAATAATCGTAGATTATATATAATAAAAAGGAGGGTAAAAATCCTCCTTTTTATTATTGAGTAACGCATTACTATTGAATGCACAAAAAAGAAAAAGGCTATTTGTGGAGGATAGCCTTGAAAAATTGATTATAAATTTTTACTGCTGACTTTTCTTTTGAAATGTATAAGAAATACCCAATCCCACATTCCAATAATCACCGCGATAGATGAGTTTTTCAACTCCCTCGCCTACATCAGTATCCGTACCATCTAACGTATTGTAGGAAATGCCGTCCATAAAACGTTCATACGATATTTCAACCGTCGCCATTTCTCTCATGCCTAAATAATAATCTCCAAACAATGATAACCCCAGACCATTATCAAATTTATATAATAAGCCTAATGTACTAGTAAATAAAACATTTACAGCATGTTGAGGTGAAGTACATTGAATACTGTAACCGAATCCAAGCATTGTTGGTTCTCCTGCCTGACTTTCCATCTCGAAATAAGGCACATCTGGTGTAATATTTTGTACATTGCTTTGTTGAAGAGGAAATTGAAATACAAATCCCATTTTGGTAAAGACATTAAATTTATTCAAAGATATGGGTACTTGTAATTGAATGCTGATCGGTACTTGCAAAGAAGAATATAACGGATATTGTTCGCTCGAAAACATTTGTAAATAGTTAAAACAATATGTTTTAAAGTTCGTTTTCGCTTGGATAAACGATAAACCGCTTACCAGCAATATGTTATTTGATGCCGCATAGGAGAATGTGAAATCCATTGGCGGTGTAGATATTTGTGTCCCATGTTTTACAATCAAGTTGGTGTTGGAATTTTGAAAAACCTCACCACGAATTCCGCTACTTAATCCGATTGTCCAACTTCCTTTTTGGGAAAAACTCAGAAAAATGCTTGTAAAAACAATTAAAATAAATAATAATGATTTTTTTGTTTTCATATTTTGTTAATTTAAGGGCATGTTTTATCATGTAATTTTAAATAATTTGATTGAGAATATGTTGTTCCTCCATTTATTGATTGCGTACTATAACTTGAAGAAAGTTCTTCATAATTTTTATGTTTATAAAATTTAAATATGTATTTTATTTTTTTGATGTGTAATTTTGCGTTTTGTTTAATTTTTTTAGCATCATTGTGCTACTTATTTTACGCTTGCTTAACAAGCAAAATTAGCTGTTTGAATAAAGGTGTAAACAGTACCCAAACATAAAAACACAACCCAAAAGCATAGCTTATTACTTTTGCCGGAATAAATAAATAAAAAAGCACTGTACTCATAACCATTTTGGGTTTATATTTTACAGTGCAAAAATAAATAAAAAACAATTCAAAAATCAGTTATTTTCTAAATTTTCCAAATTGTATCTTAAATTATTAAAAGAGAATATAAATTATTAAAATTAATTTTCATTCTTAGTATGACGTAGTAAAGAATCCGATGTATTATAATTATCTTATTATTTGTACTTTCCGTGTAAGTACTCCTTGCTCGGTATTGATTTTTAGAAGGTACAATCCAATAGGCAAAGAGCTTACATCCAAAATGGTTTCACTTGTATTTACGGAAACTTTTTGTGCTTTTTGTCCTAATAAATTGTAAATATTAATATCCTTAATGATTTGTTCTTTACTTGTAATAGCTAATTGATTAGATGCCGGATTTGGATAAATAGTTATTTCTGAATTATTTATAGAATGTATGCGTGTTGAATTGTATTTATAATATTTTGAAATATAAATATGCCAACTATCCAAAGAATCTTTTTCAAAAACTTTTGTTGATATAAGTTGTTCAATTTCATCATAATAATAGTTTTCTTTCATTCCACAATTTAAAAAATAGGGAAAACACGGAGACAAATAAGGAGTTATTGAAACTTCCGATAAATTTTTATTTTCATTTAAAGTTTCCCATAAATCCCAACATCTTTCTGAACAAGAATCCAATATTGTTTTTGTACATTCTATACCGGTGCAATTCAAATCACTATCATACGATAAATCTAAAATATAAGAACAATCATTAAAATCTTGAATACATCTTTGTATTAAATTGTTTGATAAATAGTTAAAGTATATTTTTGAAAATAAATAATATTCAGAAGAACAGGGATTGTACATCTGAATGTAAATAGAATCAGAATGATAATAACTATATGTTCTATATCCATTTAGTTGGTTGAATGCTTCATTTAGAAGCGATGTTGAGGTTCGATTTTTACTATTGTAAAAATAATAGCGATAATAATTCACTAAATTTCCGTTGTCATTAATTTGGTAAATATATATTAAATCGTTATTAATCACAATAAAGCTCTGTTTAAAAATGGTATCATTATTTTTATCAAGCATGAAAATAGTTTTTATTTGATTGCTGTCATTATATTGATAATATGTTATATAATTTCCTAAATAAACGGTATAAGTTCCTGTACACCAATAAGGGACATTATTTAAATTTTCAATATACTGTATTTTCCCATCAGAATCATAATGATAAATATTTTCATAATACAACATTGAATCATTAGTCAATTCGGATAAAAAATAATATTCATACGTTGTGTCGGGTTGGTTTTGCGAAAAACAATAATTTGCAATAAATGCAAGTAAAATTATTAAAATAAAATTTTTTTATATTCATAAAGTTTATAAACAAGAGGGTGATACATTAACACCCTCTTGTTGAGTTAAAATTAAAATATATTTCACACATGCCTATAAGCGCATCTTGTTCAAACAAGTATAACACCTCCGATGAAAATCCTTCTCCTAATATAACTTCAAAAGTGTAATGATTTGGATCAATATAATCATCATACTCAGTAAAGGTATAATAATCATTTGGCTCAAACCTAATTTCTAAAGGAGAAGTCGTTTCGGGAAATGCTGTTAAACAATTTACTTCCGTATAAGTCAAACCACTTGATTGCCCATATTTTATGTTATTAATATCTACCCATTCATAATATGTTCCAGTTACATGATAACATTTACCATTAATTTCTCTAATTTCATCAATTGTATACTCTGTGCCTGGGGGTAAATTTTCTTTTTGAATTTTATTAGATGTCATTGTAAAACTTGAATTTTCAGTTGCTTCTTCTTTTTCGCAAGCCCAAAATATACCTGCTCCTACAGCCACTATGAATATAGCGGCTACAATTATTTTTACCTTTTTCATATTTGTTATGTTTTAAAGGGTTAAAAATCTAGTTAATTTACTGTAATAGTTTATAGTTTTAATATTTTTCGGTATGTGTATTTTTTGCGTTTTCATTATTTCGTGAGCATCGGTGTGCTATATTTTTTTACGCATTCGCTTACACTTTCGATTAAATACTTACCAAAGGTAAGTGGGTTCGGAGGTAAAACATTGCTTTGAGGGAAACACCCTCTATAAAAGTCATCACCTCCCACACCCAGCGAGCATTGTTTTGTTGTTGAGGGGGGGGGGTGAATATCAGCGTTTTATACACAAACGCTTGCTTGGCAAGCAAAATTAAGTGTTTTAGTATAGGTGTAAACAGTACCCAAACATAAAAACACAACCCAAAAGCATACATTGTACATTTTGCAGCAACAATTATATAAAAAAGCACTGTACTCATAACCATTTTGGGTTTATATTTTACACTGCAAATGTACATAAAATTGACTAATTACACACAGACGGATAAAAATATTTCAAAAATTTATAGAGGAAAAATAAATAAAAAACAATTCAAAAATCAGTTATTTTAAAAATAATTCAACTGTTTTCTTTCATAATTATGAAAATTTTTGCTTTGCTCAAAATCTGATGTTTCTCAACAAAAAAAGGCTGTCGTGAAAACAGCCTTTTGAATTATGATTATCGTATTATTTGTACTTTCCGTGTAAGTACTCCTTGCTCGGTATTGATTTTTACAAGGTACATACCTGCGGGTAATGTGCTTACATCTAAAGTTGTTTCATTTGAATTAACGAAAACTTGTTTTACTTTTTGTCCCATTATATTATAAAGACACACATCTTTGATTGGAATATTCTCATTTTTAATGGTTAAATTATCATTTGTAGGATTTGGATAAAGAAATAATTGAAATTGTGATTTTTCCTTAATTTTATCCGGATAATAAAAAGTAATTGTTGCCGTATCACTACTTGCAATACAAATTGAGTCAGAAAAAATACTATCTCTATTTGTTGCAACAATAAATGTAATAATTTTACAATAACTAATTAAATCATACCATGATTTTCCATATTGATTTTCAATGGGTTCAAAAACTGAGGATGTCCAATTTATTTCAAGTGTTGAATCATTATAGTATGCTGATGATTCTATTGAATCTAATAAAGGTCTGTTAGACATTATCCAATTAAAACCTAAGCTACCATCTGAACTAAAAGGACATATATATGTTTTTATATAAATTTGGTCTCCTTTATAGTAAGTATATCCGGAAACATTTTGACATTTATTATAAAAAACAATGGATGGGTTCTCAAGAGGGTTAATTTGTTTTCCATCTAATAAATCATAGTTGCCGGTTATCGGATTTATATATCCTATTTCAACACATTTCCATTTTAAAGTATTACATTGAGAAATAACTTTTATCAAACAAACAAAAGTTAAAATTATAAGTAAAACAATTTTTTTCATAACAAACAATTTAATTAATTCGACCAGACAAACCGGAACGTGATTCAGCAACACCTGCTGCAAAATTAAAATCTCCTGTAAACCTATATACATCAGCTAAAGCATAAGCATCGGTATAAGAATTATCTAAAGTGTAAAAACCAACTTGAAATTTATATGGATATAGAAAACTTGCCGGATCTGTTGTTGAAGCAACATCTATAAAGTAATTTGCACTATGTTTAGCAACAGCACAATAAGATAAAACAACTTTAAAGAATTCATATTCAACAGTTGTTGGTGATGGATTTATTTGATAAAATCTATCACATAATAAACCTTCATAATATACAATTCCATTATAATACGATGCTATACTTATCGTTGTATCATCATTTATGCTATCCATAAAATTAGCTAATAAATACACATCTAAGATAGCGATTGTATCAATAGTTGCTTGATTACAAAAAGTAGTACAAATTTCTTGAAAAATAGATAAATTAATTCCATCTTCATACATATGTTCAATTTGATTTTGTTCAATTTCAGAAAATTGATTCCATGTTAAATTTAAAGGTCGATAAGTTTTGCCATATTCAAATAAATTTTCCTTTGATATAGTCTGAAAATTTATATTTGTTAATAAATAATCCAAATATTGATTGTGGGCAATTCCAACATAGTCAAAAGGATTATTATTGTTGTCCTTTAGTATTTTATTTGATTCCTTTGTAACACTTGAATTTTCAGTTGTTACTTCTTTTTGACATGCCCAAAATATGCCTGCTCCTACAGCCACTATGAATATAGCGGCTACAATTATTTTTACCTTTTTCATATTTGTTATGTTTTAAAGGGTTAAAAATCTAGTTAATTTACTGCAATAGTTTATAGTTT
>JAQVNO010000184.1 GCA_028703095.1 Bacteroidales bacterium | reverse complement strand
AGGTCTTAATCACACACAAATATCCATGGATGGAAAAGGAAGAGCTTTGGATAATATTTTTATAGAAAGATTCTGGAGAACGATTAAATATGAAAAAATATATTTAAATCCTCCCATTGATGGCGTTCATCTTTATAAAACATGCGAGGATTTCATACACTATTACAATTATGAAAGAATTCATAGTTCGTTGAATTACAATACGCCGGAATTTGTATATAAAAAAATTGCATAAATTTAAATTATTTTTTAAACTTTATTATAAAATTATTTATATTTGCAAAATAAAAATAATTAGTTATAAAAAGATATAAACTTGTCCTAATTACCTAAACCATCTTAAAGTACAAAATGAAAAAATGAAAATAACATGAAAAAACATAAAATATTTATAATAGTCATTATTCTTTTAATGATAATAAGTCAAAGTACAGCTCAAAAAGGGAATTGGACAATAGGATTTAATTCGGGATTAAGAGGAGAATTATTTCAAGGTTCGGAACTTTTTCGAATGTATTCTTTTGGAAATAAAATTTCTTTCCCCTCTTTGGAATTCAATGTTGGATACGGAATTAATGATAATTTTATTATTGAAACCGGAATTTCATACATCGAAACTAAAACAAATTGGTTGTTTGGAGCCATTGATTGGGGAATGGAAGGCACAAATTGTGATCAATATAAATTATATACTTCTTTACAATTGCCTATAAATTTCAAGTATTATCTTCCTCTTTTCAAGAATAGATTTCAATTTTTTACAAAAGTCGGTTTAAATATCCAAGTCCCTCTTCAAGCAAAAAGAAATCAAACATTTAATGCCGATCCTGTTTATATGGAATACAATGGATATTCATATAAACTTGATTATGATCTTTATGTTACTTCTCCGTCAAACCCTGTTAATGTTTTAATTTCTACAGGAATTGGATGTAATTATCGGTTTAAAAGCGGAATAGGATTATCTCTATTTGGCGAATATTACACGGGATTACGTAATATGGCAACTATTTGTATCCCTTATACACTTGTAAATATGGATACAGGACTTTCTCCCGGTTCTTATGAAGATGAATATTTAACGTATCGTGGCGATTACTGGAATGTAGGTTTAGGTATTTCTTATACATTTCAAAAGAAAAGTCAGTAGTAAAAATTTATAATCGATTTTTCAAGGCTATCCTCCACGATAGCCTTTTGTTAATCCTTCATACGCAACTCCAACTACCGAATGATTTTTAATGATAAAGGTGTGAGCTAGGTGTTTTCCTATACAAAGCAGAAGAAGTCATTTTGAGCGAAGCGAAGAATCTGTTGAATTAAATGGAAAAATAATATACTTTTGCAGGGTTTAATAATAAAATATAACTAACATGAAATTATTAGAAAATAAAACTGCATTAATTACAGGAGCATCAAGGGGAATCGGTAAAGAAATAGCATTGGTATTTGCCAAAGAGGGAGCAAACATAGCATTTACCGATTTAAAAGAAGACGAAAACTCGAAAGAACTTGAAAAACAACTAAATGCTTTGCAAATAAAAGCTACATTCTATGCATCGAATGCAGCTTCTTTTACTGAATCAGATGAAACAGTAAAAAAAATCATGGAAGATTTCGGTACGATAGACATATTGGTTAACAATGCCGGCATCACACGAGACAATTTATTGCTTAGGATGAGTGAGAGTGATTGGGATAGTGTGTTGACAGTGAATTTAAAATCGATTTTTAATCTCACGAAAGCCGTACAACCCATTATGTTAAAGCAACGTTCGGGTTCCATTATCAATATCAGTTCCGTTGTAGGCTTGGAAGGCAATGCCGGACAAGCCAATTATGCTGCTGCCAAAGCAGGCATGCTTGGTTTTACAAAATCCATAGCCAAAGAATTAGGTTCCCGTAACATCCGTTGCAATGCCATCGCTCCGGGTTTTATTGAAACCGAAATGACTCATGTGTTAAATCCCGAAATGCGCGAAGCATGGCTGAAGACCATCCCATTACGCAGACCGGGAAGCGCTACCGATGTCGCCATGACCGCCGTTTACCTTGCCTCCGACTTGGCAAGCTATATTACCGGACAAACCATCAGCTGCGATGGAGGCATGCATGTGTAAATGATGAAGGATGATGTGATGATGTGATGATGTGGTGATGCGGTGATGTGGTGATGAAAAAGCAATTCTTAATTCTTAATTTTTAATTTTTAATTGATTATATTTAACCGCAGAGAACGCAAAAATGCTACGCAAAGAATACAAAGAGAAATACACAACCTACACTTATTTTTTCGTTCCGAAAAAACCTCTCGGCACTCGGCACTCGGCACTCGCGACATCATTCTTAATTTTGTTAAAATGGCACACAGATAACGCGGAAGCAGCGGATGAATGCGGATTTTTAATTCTTAATTCTTAATTCTTAATTTTTATAATTAACCGCAGAGAACGCAGAGGTTTTACGCAAAGAACGCAGAGAGTATAGACGTTTCAATTCTATTTATCTCTATAAAATAAATACGTGTGAATTGATAACATACGAATCCCGAAAGGGATTCAATGTGAATAGGGCTGCATGAAATGCTGCCGTTGATAGCACCTTTGTTATCATCAACCGCAAAGCGGTTGAATATGGCTTTTTTATTTTAATTCAAGCCCTTCAGGCTTGTTGACTATGGCTTCGTCTGTTTGCAACCATCGATTTCATCGATG
>JAQVNO010000072.1 GCA_028703095.1 Bacteroidales bacterium | reverse complement strand
GAATCTACAATTAGAAGTATGACAAGTGGAAGCAATTACAATGAGGAAGTTACAAGACTTTCTAAAAATCTTGCCGCCATCAATGCTGCTTACGAATTGCAATTACAAAGCACAAACGAAACTTTAAATATTTCCAAAACTTTAGATGATCATCTTAAAAATTTAGCTACTAATCTACAAGAATCTAGTTCCAATATTCTTAGTTATAAAGAACAAGTGGATATGCTATCTAAAAACGTAAGCAAATTAAATGATATCTACGGGAATATGTTAGCTGCTATGAGCAACAGAATGTAAGATTTAAGTAATTAATTATTAAATATTTAAAAATATATATATAATATATGGGTGCAACAAATTGTCCGGAAACTCCCCGGCAGCGAATGATTTCAATGATGTATTTAGTGCTAACTGCTATGTTGGCGTTGAATGTATCTAAAGATATATTGGATGCTTTTGTCGTGGTAAATGATACTATGGAACAAACCAATGCAAATTTTACCAATAAAGTAGACCAAAGTTATTTTTTGTTTCAAGAACAATTAAAAGCTGAGGAAGCTAAAGTAAAACCCTTTTATGATAAAGCAATGAAAGTAAAAGCAGCTTCTGATGAATTGGTTAAATATTTACAAGTTGTAAAAAAAGAACTTTTTTCCAAAGTTGATAATATTCCAATTGAACAAACCGAAGGTAAATCGTTAAAAGATTTACAAGGAAGAGATAATTATTCTGTTCCTACCCTTTATTTTATGGGTCAAACAGGTATACCCGGGAAAGCCAAAGAAATGAAGAAAAAAATTGAAGATTATAAAGCAGAACTTATTAAAATTGTAAATAAAGAAAATTTCCCGCAAATAATCAAAAATTCTTTAGTTACTGACGGTGATTACAGGAATAAAGACGATAAAAAGGAATCCTGGGAACAACACAATTTTGAAGGTATCGTAGCTGCTGCGAGTTATACTATTTTAAATAATATAATCGGTGAAATTAAAAACACGGAATTCACAACAGTTAGTTACTTATTTTCTGCGATTGATGCCGGTACTTTTAAATTTGACAATGTAGCTGCCAGAGTTATTCCTAACAGTCGCATCATCTTCGCAGGCGACAGCTATGAAGCCGACATTATTGTTGCTGCAGTAGATTCACGTCAAAATCCTTCCATATATTGGGAAGCAGGTCGTGACACTGCCACAGAAGCTGATATTAATAATCTTACCTTAGTTGAGGGCGAAAGAGGTATGGTGCATTTGAAAATTCCAACCGGTGGCATTGGAGACCAGAGATATGCGGGTGTTATTCGATTAAAAAGTGCCGAAGGCGATAAATTTTATTCTTTTAAAGATGCTTATACAGTAACAAAACCTTCTGCAGCGATTGCTGCTGAAAAAATGAATGTTTTCTACGCCGGGATACCAAATCCTGTTGCCATTGCTGCTCCGGTAGCTCCAGAAAGATTACGTATTTCTTGGGGAGGACTAAGCCCTGTATCAAAAGGTGGCGGAAAATACGAAGTAACTCCCGATAGAAAATTAATTGGGCAAAGAGTTACAATATCAGTATCCGCAGATTTGGGCACCGGAAGAACCCAGAATATGGGAAGCCAAGAATTTAGAATTAAAGGAGTACCCAATCCAATTGCTTACATCGGTTCTAAAATTGGTTCCGGGAAAATAAGTAAAGAAATATTAATTCAAAATACATTCTTAACAGCAAGAATGGAAAATTTTGACTTTGAATTACCATGGAGAATTACAAGCTATAGAGTTACTGTTGTTAAAAACGGACGTGAAGTTGCAAGTAAAACCAATTCCGGCTCTCAATTTGCATCTGACATACAAAACACTATACGTTCTGCAACTTCCGGAACAACTTTTGAATTCACAGAAATTAAAGCACAAAGTATTGCAGGGGTTAAGAACCTAGAAAATATTACTGTGCGTATTAGATAAAATAATTAAATAATCAAAGTATTCATATTAAAATTAATAGATATGAAAAAGTTAAGATTAATCATTACAGTTTCGGTATTTTGCAGCATTGCACTTGCTAATGCTCAAAATATTGATAGTGAAAATAAACAAGGAGGTGTGCAGGATGCACCGACTCCTATTCGTGATCCAGTCGACAGACCTTATGAAAAGGATCTTCTTTTTCAAAACGCTCCAGTTCCTTTACAACCTTTAGATGAAGAGTACATCCATTATTCTGCTCTTATCTGGCGTGTAATTGACTTACGTGAAAAAATAAATTTGCCACTTTATTTTCCAACGGAAGTTAAAGGTAATTGGAAAAGTTTTGCACAAATTATTTGGGAAACTGTAGATTCAACAGAAAACAACACTATGCCTGTACGAGTTTATTCTACTGAATACTTTGATATACCTTTATCTAATAGTGAATTTAAAGAAAAATTTAGCCTTGAACCGATTACCATACAATTATGGCTTAAAGATGAATTTGGCAATCAGATGTTTGATGAATATACAGGAGACCCTATTTCAACTGGTGATACTACCATTCCTCAATATGCCAGCCCGAGAGAAATTTTGCAATATGACATTAAGGAATTATATTATGTAGATAATCAACGCTCTATGCTTGATGTCCGAATTATGGGTATTTGCCCTATACTTCAAAAAGGGGCATCCGACATGTTTGAAGACATAGAAGAAGAACCTCCTATGGAAGGTGAATTTGCAGAAGGAGAAGGTGAAGGCGAAGGATTAGAAGCTTACGAAGAAGATATGGGTGAAATTATAACGACAAAATTAACTCCTTTGGGATGGCTGTACTACCCTGAATTTAGACCTGTTATGGCTAAAAATGAAGTATTTAACTTGCATAATAATGCAAATCGCAGAAGTTATGATGATATTTTTCTACAACGACATTTTTCAAGTTTTATCAGAGCAGAAGAAAATGTTTACGATAACCGAGAAATCAACTGGTACATTGTGAACGGCTTGGATCAAATTCTTGAAGCTGAAAAAATTAAACATAAAATATTTGCATTCGAACACGATATGTGGGAATATTAGAATAATAAGTATATAGATTAAAAGGCTACCTTTACAGTGTAGCCTTTTTTTATAAATGCAGAAAATGAACCAAATATTTCAAACAGACATTACCTATTTAAAAGGTGTAGGCGTAAAACGTGCCGAAATACTTAATAAAGAAGTTTCCATTCAAACATTCTTTGATTTATTGATGTACTTTCCTTACAAATATATCGATAAATCTAAATATTACAAAATTAATGAAATACAAAATAATATCCATTCCTATATCCAACTCAAAGGAAGTCTCTGTGATATTAAAATTATAGGAGAAAAAAGAGGGAAACGATTAGTTGCTACTTTACAAGACGGTACCGGTTATATAGACCTTGTCTGGTTTAACGGCATTCATTATATTGAAAAAAATATTACTAAAAATAAAGAGTACATTGTTTTCGGAAAAGCTGCATTATTTGGTAATACTTTCAACATAACTCATCCTGAAATCACCGAATTAAACACTCACGAAGAAACACAAACTATCCCTATCCCCTTTCAACCATTCTATAACTCAACAGAAACAATGAAAAGAAATGCGTTGGATAGCAAAGGGATTAGCAAACTAGTGTATCAGCTTTTTTCCATTTATATGGATAAAATTGAAGAAAATTTACCCGAGTATATCCTTTCTAATTTAAAATTAATTGATAAAAATTCAGCACTTTTTAATATTCACTTTCCTCAAAATCAAGAATTATTAAAGCATGCACAGCAACGATTAAAATTTGAAGAAATGTTTTTCGTGCAATTACATTTAATACAAAACAAATTAATTCGCTCTTCAAAAAATAAGGGATTTCTTTTACCGAAAGTAGGTAAATATTTCAATGATTTTTATTATAATTATCTACCTTTTGAATTGACAAGTGCTCAAAAAAAGGTTATTAAAGAAATCCGTTCCGATTTTATTTCCGGAAAACAAATGAATCGTTTGCTACAAGGAGATGTGGGAAGTGGCAAAACCATTACTTCCTTGCTTATTATGCTGATTGCTATTGATAACGGCTACCAATGTTGTTTGATGGCTCCTACAGAAATTCTTGCCAATCAACATTTTGAAAGCATTTCAAGACTTTTAAAACACATTGATATTAAAATTGAATTATTAACCGGCAGAACAAAACCCACTAAACGTAAAACATTATTAAATGAATTACATGAAGGCAAAATCTCCATTCTCATAGGAACTCATGCATTAATTGAAAATAATGTAATTTTTAATAAACTAGGATTAGTAATAATCGATGAACAACATCGATTTGGAGTTGAACAACGTGCTAAATTATGGAAAAAAAATGCAAATCCTCCGCATATTTTGGTTATGACAGCAACACCGATTCCCCGAACATTGGCGATGACTGTATACGGTGATTTGGATTTATCGGTGATTGATGAACTACCCAAAGGGAGAATACCTATTGCTACGTACCATTATAGTCAACACAATCGAGATAAATTAATAACATTCTTACGAAAACAAATTCAAATGGGAAGACAAATTTTTGTCATTTTCCCACTCATACAAGAATCCGAAGCATTGGATTTAAGGAATTTATTGGAAGGGCACGAATCCTTTCTGATTGACTTCCCCCCACCCCATTATAAAGTAAATTATTTACACGGGAAAATGCCTGGAGACCAAAAAGAAGAAGTAATGAAAGAATTTGTCGAAGGAAAAACCAACATTTTATTATCGACCACTGTCATTGAAGTTGGAGTAGATATACCAAATGCAAGCTTAATGCTTATTGAAAATGCAGAAAGATTCGGCTTATCTCAACTTCATCAGTTAAGAGGTCGCGTTGGAAGAGGTGGAGAACAATCGTATTGTATCTTATTAACCGGAAATAAACTAAGCAATGAGAGCAAAAAACGCATACAAGCCATGTTAGCCACCAATGATGGATTTGAAATCGCAAACTTTGATTTAAAACTTCGAGGACCCGGTGATATGGCCGGAACAAAACAAAGCGGTATGTTTGAATTTAAGCTGATTGACATTTTAAAAGACGAAAAATTAATTTCATATTGTAGAACATTAGCAAGTGAAATATTACAAAGTGATCCTCACTTAGAAAAAGCAGAACATTATGATTTAAAGAAACATTTAAATTATTTATATAAAAAATCTAACAATTATTTTCAAATAAGTTAATGTATGCTTAAAATAGGAAATATACTTTTTGATAGCACGAAATTATTCTTAGCTCCTATGGATGATATTAGTGATTTTCCTTTTCGTAGCATATGTAAGGAATTAGGTACAGACATAACAATCAGTGAATTTGTAGCATCCGATGCACTTATTCGAAATGTTGAAAAGACGAAACGAAAAATGTTGTTTTCTGAGAAAGATCGTCCTTTTGGCATACAAATTTTTGGTAATAATAAAGAAAATATGTGCAATGCAGCTAAAATTGTCGAAACGTATCAACCTGATTTTATCGACATTAATTGGGGATGCCCGGCAAAAAAAGTTGCAGGGAAAGGTTCAGGATCCGGTATGTTACAAAATATTCCCTTATTAATTGATATTACCAAAGCAATTGTTACATCAGTAAAACTGCCCGTAACTGTTAAAACGAGAATTGGCTATAATGATGAAAACAAAAACATCGTGGACTTGAGCGAAAGATTGCAAGATGTAGGCGTTCAAGCGATAAGCATACATGGTAGAACGAAAATTCAAATGTTTAAAGGGGAGGCTGATTGGTCATTAATTGGCAAAGTAAAAGCTAATCCTAAGATTCAAATACCTATCATTGGTAATGGAGATATTATTTCAGCGGAAAAAGCTTTGTCCATGAAAAACACCTATCATGTTGACGGAATTATGATAGGAAGAGCCAGCATAGGTAATCCCTGGATATTTAAAGCTTGCCGTAAATCACTTGACAATCATAACGATTATACTGAGCCAAGCATGACAGAACGCATTGATACATGTAAAAAACATTTTTTACTTTCGATAGAAAATAAAGGAGAATATACCGGATTAATAGAAATGAGAAAACATTATAAAGCTTATTTTAAAGAAATTATTGACTTTAAACCCTATCGTATTAAACTAATGAGCTTAAATACTGTTATAGAAGTACTGGATTATTTAATGAAATTAAAATACATTATGGGAAAAAATGAGGAAAAAAAAAATGCATTATCAATAGATGTCAATCGAGTAATCTATGAAAAAAATAAAAAATTACATAATCTTTTACCAACGTTTTTTATAAATTATCTTCGACATATCATTCATGAAGAAGAGTTAAATGAGAATATATTAAACCATAAAGAATTGAAAGGTATTGATTTCGTAAATATGGCTATTTCTTATTTCAATATTACGTACACTGCATTTAATGAAGAGTATATACCTAAAAATGGAAGTTACATTATAGTCGGCAATCATCCCCTCGGAGGATTCGATGGATTGATTATTACCAGTTTGTTACATAAATACAGAAATGACATATTACTAACGAGCAATGACTTATTGATGAATATTCCTAATCTTCGAGAGATGTTTATTCCAATTAATACGACCGGCACAAATACTACCGAATTAGCGCGTAGTATGGAAAAAGCTTTTCAAAAAGAAAATATAATATTATTTTTCCCTGCTGGACTGTGTTCCAGAAGAATAAAAGGAGAAATTGTAGATTTACCTTGGAAAAAAACATTTGTAAGCAAAGCCAAATTATATCAAAGAGACATTATTCCTTTTTATTTTGAAGGAAGGAATTCCAACTTTTTTTACAAACTGTCGAACATTAGAAAAAAAATAGGTATTAAAACAAATATCGAAATGGTATATTTAGTAGATGAATTGTTTAAACATAGAAACAATCATTTCAAAATTGTTATTGGAGAACCCATTTCGTATAAATCGTTAAGTAATGATAAAAGTGACTATGAACATGCCAACGAAATAAAAAAAATAGTTTATAATTTAAAACAGAATTTATATTGATTTTTTTTATAATATTGTAAAATAAATTATTTCTATGGTGGAAAAGATTTTAAAAAGAATACATCGGAGATTAATTAAATCGGAACTTACTGATGATAAATTGATTTGTGCAACTAATTATGGGAGCAATCTTATCTATTCCATTAATTGTTTTGATGCGCCTAACACCCTGCTAGAATTAGGGAGGCTGAGAGAATATGCTTTCAGAGATGCCGGAGACGGTACGGGAAAGTCGATAGATTTGGATGAATTTGATATCTCCAATCCTCCATTTCAACAATTAATTGTTTGGGATCCAAAAGAAAAAGAAATCATAAGCAGTTATCGTTACATATTAGGCAAAGACATTAAAATTGATAAACACGGCATTCATAGTCCAACTGCAAAACTCTTTAAATTTTCCAATAATTTCATTCAGAACTATTTACCGTATTCTATGGAGCTTGGACGTTCTTTTGTTCAACCACAATACCAAGTTTCACGTTCACGTAAAGGCTTGTTTGCTTTGGATAATATTTGGGACGGATTAGGAGCTATCATGTATAAGCACCCTGAAATAAAATACGTTTATGGAAAAATGACCATGTATAAAAGCTATAATCCTTTTGCAAGAGATTTAATTCTATTTTTTCTAAACAAACATTTTTCAAAAGGGGAACTATTAATGGAAGCTTATACTCCCCAAAAATACTATCACGATGCAAATAGTTTAGCTGCATTATTTCCTAATGATAATTTTAAAGATGATTATAAATCGCTTGTACATGAGGTTGATAAGCTGGGGTGTAAAATTCCTCCCCTTGTTAATATTTACATGAAAGTTGCATCTACTATGCAATGCTTTGGCACTTCAGACAATGAAGAATTCGGAGACACTGAAGAAACCGTAATATTAATTAAAATTGACGATATCTACGAAGAAAAAAAAGCAAGACACCTAAATCCAAAATCTTTTAAAAGTTTAAATGATTATAAAAACCTCATCTTTCGTAAAAAGCAGTCCTGATTGGAAAATATGTCCTGATACCGACTTACCTGAATTTGCCTTTATTGGGCGTTCAAATGTCGGGAAATCCTCATTTATCAATATGCTTACTAACCGACAGCAATTAGCTAAAACCTCTTCAAAACCTGGGAAAACAAAATTAATCAATCATTTTTTGATTAACGACACATGGTACTTAGTAGATTTACCCGGATATGGTTATTCCCGAACATCAAAAGAACTACGTATTGAATGGGATAAAATGATTATGGATTATATCCGGAATCGTAAAAACCTTTATTATCTCTGCGTTTTGATAGACAGCCGATTACTTCCTCAAAAATTAGATATTTCATTCCTGGAAAAATTAGGGGAAATGAAAATTCCTTTTTTACTCATTTTTACTAAATCCGATAAACAAAGCCAAATTAAAACGATGAAAAATGTAAATTCTTTTATAGAAACAATATCTGAACAATGGGAAGAACTCCCTCCCTATTTTATTACATCAGCTGTAAGGGTAAAAGGCAAAGAAGAATTTCTAACATTTATTAATAAGACTATACATGAAATAAATTTATGATTTTCTATTTTAAAAACCTAAATGAAGACTAAAAAAATTATATCTTTGCAATCTTAAAAAATTAAATCTAAATTATTTATTTAAAGTTAATAAAAAATGAAATCAGTATCTATTAGCGGTTCTTTAAGAGAGAACGTAGGGAAAAAAGATGCGAAAGCAAAACGTAAAGAAGGTTTGACTCCGGCTGTATTGTACGGTAGTGGTAAACAACAACATTTGTATGTAGAAGAAAAAACAATCGAAAAAGTAATCTATTCTCCTGAAGTAAAATATATTGAATTATCAATTAATGATAAAAAACACAATGCCATAATTCAAGAACTTCAATTTCACCCTGTTACAGAAAAATTACTTCATGTAGATTTTCTAGAATATACGGAAGGCAAACCCATTACAATCGAAATACCCATATTAGTTGAGGGAGTATCACCGGGAGTATTGAATGGAGGTAAATTATCAAAAAAAGCCAGAAAAGTTAAAGTAAAAGGTTTATTAGAAAACATTCCTGAAAACATAAAAGTAAATATCAGCAATTTACAAATATCAGACAATATTTTAGTTAAAGATATTAACACCGATAATTATCAAATTATTGAAAATCCGGCTAAATTATTAGTAACTATTTTATCTTCCAGAAACGTAGAAATTGTCGACTCTGAAACTACAGAAGAAACAGCAGAACAACAATAAGATAAGGAATTCATTTATTTTGATACAAAAAAAGAGGGTCTTACATAGATCCTCTTTTTTTAAAAAAGTCGGGGTGAAAAGACTCGAACTTTCGACCCCTTGCACCCCATGCAAGTGCGCTAGCCAACTGCGCCACACCCCGATTTTTTTCGTTTACAAAAGTACAAAAAAAAATCATTCCTTACTGTTCATTTATTAAAAATTATTCTTTTTTATCGTTTCATACTATCTAAATAAAGCGTTAAAAAAAAGTGAAATCATATAAATTATTTTATTACATTTGTAACTTAATTTTCAAAATTAGGAATCAATGAATATCATTGAAACACATAATATTACAAAATCATACAGCAATTATAAGGCTTTAAACAATGTATCTATTGCTATAAAAGAACACCATATACTTGGATTGCTTGGTCCGAATGGAGCAGGCAAAACAACTCTTATTCGAATAATAAATAACATTACTACTCAGGACGAGGGTGAAATTTATTTTTTAGGAGAAAAACTTTCACAGAAACATGTTGCACAAATTGGATACTTACCGGAAGAGCGCGGATTATACCGAAAAATGAGGGTCGGCGATCAAGCCATTTATTTAGCTCGTCTAAAGGGAATGTCAAAGAATGATGCTATTAAAAAATTACATTACTGGTTTGATAAATTTGAAATTGGTTCTTGGTGGAACCGTAAAGTAGAAGAATTATCAAAAGGCATGCAACAGAAGCTACAATTCATAGTAACGGTTATACATGAACCAAAATTTTTTATTTTTGATGAACCTTTCAGTGGATTCGATCCAATTAATGTTAATCTCTTAAAAAATGAAATTTTGGAACTACAGAAAAATGGAGCCAGTATTATTTTCTCTACTCATAATATGGCTTCCGTAGAAGAGTTATGTGACGACATTGTTTTGATAAATAAAGCTGATAAAATTTTAGACGGAGACATAAAAGCCATTAAAAATCAATTTAAAGAACATTTATTCCAAGTACAATATGTGTCAAATGACAGTGATTTACGAGGCATACTTCCGCAAGATTTTACTATTCAATCTATTTCAAAATCGGAAGACGTTCATACTGCATATATTAAAGTCGAAAACAAATCATCGAACGAGTTATTAAGTGCTTTAATTCCTCATGTCAGTGTTCAGGGATTTCAAGAAATATTTCCCAGTATGAACGAAATTTTCATTTCACAAGTCAATAAAATAAAGGAGATTAATAATTAAGTGAGCTCTCTGTAAACATATGAATAAAATATTAATAATAATTAGACGAGAATACTTAGAAGCCGTTAAAAAGAAATCATTCATCATTATGACGATTTTAGGACCTTTATTAATGGCTGCTCTGATTCTTACCCCTGCTCTTTTAGCTAATTATGGGAAAGACGAAGTTACGATAACCGTATTAGACGAAACTAATTTATTTTCAAAGCTTAACAGTCCAAATGATAAAACCATACATTATACGTATACAAACAAACCCCTTCAGGAACTTAAAACAGATTTAATTCACAAAAAAATTGATGTTTTATTATATATCCCTGGTAATAAAACCACACTTGGAGGCATGGTGTATACAACCTCTTCATTAGGAACCGGCGTTATTTCTAATATCTTGGCTTCTATGAAGCAAAATTTATCAAA
>JAQVNO010000002.1 GCA_028703095.1 Bacteroidales bacterium | reverse complement strand
ATAAATTACGAGACCATCCGTAATCATAATATCTATAAAAAGGAGAGTAATATTGAGTAAGGGTTCCCGTTCCTGCTATTATATAGCCTGTGGCTGCTCCTCCTATTGCTCTTTTTATATAAAAACTCGAATAAGCTGTTGCGTCATTGCCTACACTATCTACACCACGAACATCATAGGTTATGGTCGTACCAAATACTTTTTGCGGTATAATCGCACTGAAAATAGAATCCCCTTCTACCATTGTCATCGTTAAAGTATCATAAGTGGTGATGCTATTATACGTATACGATACATTTAACTTTACAGGCTGCACAATGCGGGCAAAGGTTCGAGTCGCTATCTTTGCTGTTACTGTAAACGGACCGGTATTATATACTGTATCTACCGGTGAAGAAGATAAAAACTCAACTACCGGCGGTTGTATCGGATTGGCTGAAGCTAATAATTTGAAATTATCTATTGCCCATCCATAGGCAAATTGTGATCCTATCACATTTCCTTTCTTAATGATGAATTTAAAACGTATTTGGGCATAAGATACTTCTCCCGATACATCAAAACTCTCTTCCTTCCACCAACTATTATTCGGTGTCGCTAAGGAATCGTTCGCTTGCCAAGTCGTATAACTTTGCTGACTAAATTTCGCTCCTGCATACGCACTTGCATCACTGCCCTGATAACTGCTCGTCGGAACTACTTTCCAGCCCGGCATCGCCAACTCCTGGTATTTAATCTGGCACAAGTCACTCGACGTTACTTTACAAATCTGACTAAACTGAAGAAAGGCATAGGCGAAATTTGTTAAGTCATACCACGGACTGATTAATTCTACCGAATCTCCATTGGAATTCGGTATAAAACCCAATGCCGATGTAGGGCTACTCACTGATAAAGTATTGTTAATTACCCATCCTCCTGTCGGAATTACCGACCATCCACTCGGAATTGTAGTTGTAAATGATTCATTGGCAACTGTTGTATACTGCGCCTGTGAAAAATAACTAAGCAATCCGAAACAAATAACAAATAAAATTCTTTTCATTTTTACGTTGGTTTTAAATTTTTTACATTCAAAAGATTATTTTTGCCATTTTTTTTTAATCTTTAATCTTAATATTCAAAAAGTGATAGTAAAAGTTTAAATATTAGTTTCATTTATTTTCACTTTTAACAATGCAAAAATATATTTTTTTTTATAAAAAACCATTTTTTTATAAAATATTATGTGTTTTTTATATAAAAAAGACACATACCATTAAGCTTAAAATGATTACTTATTAACAAATTTTAAATATTTATTAATAATAACTAGCTATAAAAAATCCTTGGTTTTGAAAAATGTATTATTTACATCCGTTCTGCTGCCTGTTGATACTCATAATACAAATCTTCTTGACCTTGATTTTTAAAACTTTCAGCAAGTACTTGATATAATTTTTTATACGATGCCCGTTCGTTTAAGCCTTGCGATTGATAAATTTTTAATAATAGTTGAACCACCTGATCATCTACTCTTCCCATATCAATCAGACTAAGAAGCTCCATTTCTGCTGCACGGAGATTTCCACTACTCATATAAATATTACTTGCCATCAAATAAGCCTGAGGGTTTTTAAAATTAATGGTTTTTATAAAGTTACAAATTTGCAAAGCCTTATCTGCTTGATTTTTATACAAATAATAATTCATTAAATATAAATTTCCTGCTTCATTGCGTGGTTCGAGAACAAGCAGTTTATCAATATGGGTCTTTGCTTTCTCCAACTGATTCATAGAAAAATATATTTCAATCATATTTAGAAGTGCCGCTTCATTTGCAGGTTCAAGCGTTAGGGCTTTATTCAAATAAACTAATGCACTGTCATACATTTTTTTTTCTTTAAAATCATAGCCAATCAAATCCGATTTATCGGTTCGTTTTAAGATTAAACAAATGGGTTTTCCATCAACCTCAATCGCATGTACTGTATTTTTAGGAGGAAAATGTTTGCTCTTTTGCAAATCCGGAGAAATGCCTGTAATCACAAAAATAGCATAATCCCAATCCCAATTTCCTTTTTCATACCATCGAGCAAATCCTACTTGAAAGCGATTGGTATCTTTGCGAAAATAATAGCCCACGGAAGCAGGATGCCACGTAGAAACAATTATTTTGTTTCCTGCTTCCAATCCCGATTTTTTGGCATTTTCAATAATCCATTCCGAGGCCTCGCGGGTAGAATGGTAATAGTAATCCAATTCATAATCTCCATAAGCTCCTTTTACTCCTCCTGCCATTTCGTTAAAATAAACATATTCATAAGGGTGATTTTTAATAATATGTGTCAATGGCAATAACAAAATAATGAAAGGGAGAATTGTCAAAGCTATTTTTACATATTTATTTTTTACTAACTCCACCAAAGCATTAAAACCTAGTCCTGCAGCTACAACCATGGGTAAATACGCAAATAAAGAATGTCTCCATCCTCCATACACATTTGCATTGGTATACACTATCCAAAAAACCGGAAAAATAAACGAAAAATAAACGATGAAAGTAGTAAATCGATTTTCTTTTTTCAAGCCTCCTACAAAAGGATACACAATCATACCTAAAATTACGGCAATAGGGATTGTAAGAAGTATATATTTCGGGGTATAATACCAAGGTAAAGCATCCGACCACTGCATGCTGCCTTCAAAATTTTGCCTTATTCCTGTTGCAAATTGAGACATCCCCGTAAAAGCTTCTTTTACATGGGCAATAGGACCTTCAATAGCATAAGGCCACATAAATACCATTAACACATAAGCAGCAATCGAAATTCCTAACCCGTATTTCAACATCCTGGCAAATAGATAAGATATCGTTTGCTCTTTAGGGATGTTAACTCTTACTTTTTTCTTTCCTTGTACATTTTTCTTTTGTATCGCATTTTCTTTGTATTTTCGAAATAAGAATACCAATCCAAACAAAGCAAAATAGGGTATCAGTAAAATACCCGGAATACGTACCGCCATAGCGAATGTAATACTTATTATCAACATAATCAATGTTGAACGTCTAATTTTAGGAAACTCTTGCAAGAAAACGCTAATATAATACACTCCCACCATCATGGCAGTGGCAAAAGAAACATCTTTGATATTATTAAACGAATGTCCGAGAAATCGCGGTGACAAAAACAAAAGTAAAGCAGCAAATACTGCTGCTCTGCGGCTACCGCTAATGCGTAATGTCAATAAAGAAACAAATACTATCCCTAACCATCCGAAAATGGAACAAACCACATGACGTGTCATCATCACATCCTCAATAGCAAACACCCGAGCAACAAAACCTGCTAAATTATCTATCACCTGTCCATACAAAGGCAAGTTCCAATATTCAGGCTTGTCATTTTTCATTATTGTTGTAGAGATAGCAGCCGTATCATTTCCGAAACTTTTATAATACTCAAGTACATTATTTGCTTGTATTGCTTGCATTTCTTCATCCCCATTCATGCCGGCACCTACACTCAAACCTATCATTGCAATCAATAATACAGCAAAAAATGCCACCCAAATAATGTTTTTTTTGTCTTTGAAATATTCAAAATTCAATTTCATACCTAATACTAATTAAATTGTTAGAAATTTATTTTATCACCAATAATATATTCCGGTCTATCTTTCGCTTCATCAAATAAATTACCCATGTATTGACCCAAAACACCTATAGTAAGTAATTGAACTCCACCAAAAAAGATAATCAAAATTATCAAAGTTGTCCATCCTGTTACCAGTGCATCGGGATTTATCAATTTTGTAATTAATGCTATCAAACCGTAAATAATTCCGATTGCTACCGATATAAAACCACTGAAAGTTGCAAGTTGCAATGGCTTTTTAGAGAAATAGAACACCCCTACCATAGCAAATTTAATCATTTTTTTAAAAGGATATTTCGTTTCTCCTGCAAATCGTTCTTCTCGTTCATAATAACAAGGAAGTTGTTTATATCCCATCCAGCTTATCAACCCACGTATATATTTATTTTTTTCTTCCATGCGATTAAAGGTATCAATAATACTTCTGTCAATCAAACGGAAATCCCCTGTATCAACCGGAAACTTAACATCGGATAAACTATTTAACAAGCGATAAAAATATTTTGCAGTTACTAATTTAAACCAACTTTCTCCTTTGCGTTTTTTACGAACCCCATACACCACATTAGCTTTTTGTTCTTCCATAATTTTCAACATCTCCACAATAACTTCAGGTGGATCTTGTAAATCAGAATCAATTATAACAGCTGCATCCCCTTGACAATAATTTATCCCCGCCGTAACCGCACATTGATGACCGAAATTTCTTGAAAAATTCAAAATTTTTACTCTTTTATCTTCAAGCGATAAGTTATATAAAATGTCATAGGTAGTATCTTTGCTTCCGTCATTGATAAAAATCAATTCATATTTATTTTCCATTTTATCAAGGACATTTAACAATCGTTTATAGGTTTCTTCTATCACCAACTCTTCATTATAACATGGAATGATAACTGATAATAACATATTTTTATTTTTTATTTGTTAATTTAAAAATCATATTTCTCACTACACACAATATCCATGACATTACAAATGCAAGGATTTTATCAATACAAGAAAAATCAAAGAATTTTTCTTGACTATATTTTTTCCTTAATCTATTGAATACAATTGCCGGTTCCCATTTGGATTTTGCCGTATACGAATTTTTTGTTACTCTAAATGAAAACAGAGGTTCTTTTAATACAAATAGATTCCCTTGTTTTAATATTTGAGCATAAAGCTGTAAATCTACCACATAGGTTAATTCGACGGGAATATTTATCTTTCCTGCTTTTTGAACAGCCTCATTTAAAAACAATACCGAACCGGGTTCTCCGAAAATATTCGTTCCAAATCTAAAACTTTTTCGTATAGCCTTTTCTCCACCATAGCAACCTCCCTTTCCGGGAAAACGTTTGATAAAAAGTTGCCTGCCTTTTTCATCTATCACCAATTTTTCGACGGAAACCATAACAATATCTTTATAAGATTCGTTTTGAAATATATTCACTTGTTTTTCAATGCAATCACTTGAAATTCTATCATCAGAACATAAAAGTTTTACATATTTACCCTTTGCCTTAGATAGAACAATATTAAAATTCTCTAACATACCAACATTCTCAGTATTTATATACAATTGGATTCTGTCATCAGAGATCTTTTTTATCAATTCTACCGTACAATCCGTTGATTGATTATCACAAACAATAATTTCTATATGATTATATGTTTGATTTATAACACAATTTAAGGTTTCAATAATAGTAGCTGATGCATTATAAGTTGGAATGCATACACTTACTAAAGGCAAAAATACATGATTAGTATACATTTTCATTCTCGTTTAAATATAAAGTTATTCCTTGTTCTAAAGATAGTTGTGCATTCCATCCCGGCAAAACTTTTCCTTTCTTCCATGGTTGCATTACTTCTCTTTTCCTATATTCTCTACCTCCCCAAACAACATTTAATTTCTTTCCACTTACTTTCTCAAAGATTGCAATTACTTCTTTTAATGTATATCTTTTGTGCGCAGTCAAAACATAGTCATTTTCTTTGAGTTTGTTATCATGAAGTAAATGTATCAAATGTACAAAACCGGAAATAATATCACTAATATACAATATATCGAGATATTGTTCCCCGGGCGACATACGTAATTCTTCTCCGCTTATGGCTGCTTCTTTCAAAACAGTAAATAATTTTCTTCTGGTGTCCCCTCCACCGAAAGTATCTGACAATTTTAATGTTACAAATTTCAAATCACTAGTTTCTATATAAAATGCAGCCATATCACTAAACGCTTGCTTGGTAGCAGCGTATAAATTCACGGGGCAATAATCCACACTATCACTTTTATAATTCTGCCATATGGTTCCCGTATTTAAAAACCATTGAACCGATGTAGCTCGAACAGCTTCAAGAATGGCAGTGCCAAGATAAATATTAGAAAGAACCATATCTTTAATTTGTTCGCCTTGATGTTGTGCTATAAATAATGTAGCTAAATGGACAATTCCTTCTATTTTATTTTCAATTAAATAAGCATGAAGTAAAGGTATGTCATCAGAAAATTCAATAACTTTTACATTTTCAGGAATTATAAAATCCAAATCAGGAGGCACTAACACGTGTAGCTGATGATGATTACACAACTCCCTTACTAAATGAGTACCTATAAAACCTGTACCGCCTGTGATAAGAATATTCATTAAAATGGAGTTTTAAAATGATGAAATGATTGAAATGCTAAATCTCTTTCCGATAAAATAGGATTTTTTACTTGCCAATCAAAACCAAAAGAATCATACAAAATACCTGCATCATTTTCTTTGGAAAAAACACTGGTTTGCAAATAATTAACAATAGTATTATCCATTTTTGCACAAAAACCGTGTGCCAATCCTTTTGAAATGTATAAAGCAACTCCATTCGAATCAGTTAATTCAATAGAAAAATAATGCCCATAAGTAGGTGATAACTTACGCAAATCTACCACTACATCGATTACCGACCCTTGATTTACAAACACAAGTTTCGAATGCTCACAAGGTGGCGTTTGAAAATGCATCCCACGAATAACATCTTTATGCGATACAGAATAATAAAATTCTTTGAAATCAACATCCAATTTGTTTTTTTTAAATTCATCAAAGGTAAATATCTTTTGAAACCCCCCTCTTATATCTTGAAACATAGGGTTCTTTAAAATCATTAAACCCGAAATATCGGTAGGATGAATTTCCATAATCAATATTATTTAAAACGTTTTAACAAATGATTTAATTTGTTCGACCATGTATTGAAGCATTTCTTTTTGCATACCCGGATATACTCCTATCCAAAATGTTTGCTCCATAACAATATCTGTCTGCTTTAATGTTCCTATTACTCTATATCCTTCTTGACTTTCTCTCATTACATTGAAACAAGGATGTTTCAATAGATTGCCGGCAAAAAGCAATCTAGTTTGAATGTTCTTTTTTTCCAAATAATTTATAATATCAATGCGATTAAAAGATGCATTTGGTTTAATGGTTAACAAAAACCCAAACCACGAAGGATCAGAATTTTCAATCGCTTCAGGTAAATAAAAAACCTCGTTTAATTCAAGAAGCTGCTCTTTTAAATAATTCCAATTTTTTTTTTCTGGCAGCAATAAAATCGGGAAGTTTTTTCAATTGAGCACAACCAATGGCTGCTTGCATATCGGTAACTTTTAAATTATACCCAAAGTGAGAATAGACATATTTATGGTCATACCCAAAAGGCAATTCTCCATGTTGTTGGTCAAAACGGTGATTACAGGTGTTATCTTTCCCTGATAAGCAGAAACAATCTCTTCCCCAATCTCTTATTGAAGCAACAATACGTTTTAACAAAGGATTGTTTGTATACACTGCACCTCCTTCACCCATAGTCATATGATGTGGAGGATAAAAGCTGGAGGTTCCAATATCACCAATGGTTCCCGTATATTTCCATGCCCCATCCATATAATATTTTGAACCTAATGCATCACAATTATCTTCTATCAACCAAAGATTATATTGATTGCAAAATGTTTTTATTGCTTTTAAATCAAAAGGATTTCCCAATGTATGAGCAATCATAACTGCTTTTGTTTTACGCGATAATGCTTTTTCTAAGTAAGAAACATCGATATTGTATTGAGGTATAGCAACATCAACAAAAACGGGTATTGCTCCGAATTGAATAGCAGGAGCAATGGTAGTGGGAAATCCACATGCTACTGTAATCACTTCATCGCCTCTTTGTATGGCTCTCTCTTTCAGTAAAGGTGATGTCAAAGCCATAAAGGCTAACAGATTTGCCGATGAGCCGGAATTTGTCAACAAAGCATATTTTACTTGTAAAAAATGAGCAAAATCTTTTTCAAATTGTTCAGCATAAGGACCCGTTGTCAGCCAAAAATCTAACGATGAATCTACCAAATTACACATTTCTTCTTCGTCAAATACTCTTCCTCCATAACTTATCCTATCACCGGGAATAAAAACTTTTTGTTGCTCATAGGTTTCCTTATAATATGTTTTAACTAATGATAGTATCTGTTCTCGTTTTGTCATTTTTTCTTTTTTCAATGAAAATACTTGATTAAATTTACATATCCATATAAGTATCTATTTGATTTTTTGTAATATTTATCATATTAGAATCATTATTATAAAATGATTTATACCATTCTAGCGTAAATGCTAATGCTTTTTTAGCATTTAGTTTTGGCTTCCAATTTAAAAGACGTTCAGCTTTAGTGATATCTAATGATAACAATCCGGCTTCATGAGGTTGGTCAGTTAAATCAGGAAATGAAATTTTACCTTCGCCCCAAATATCAACGGCTAATTTGGCCATTCCCTTTACTGTCAATACATCCGAAGGGAAAGGTCCGAAATTATATGCCTCCGCATACATAATGGGATTTTCAGACATCTTCATTGCCAGGGTCAAATATCCCCAGAGAGGCTCCAACACATGCTGCCAAGGTCTTACAGCTTTGGGATTACGAATTTGTATGCTTTCTTTTTTTGCTAAAGCCCTTACAATATCCGGAATGAGTCTGTCCTTTGCCCAATCACCTCCTCCAATTACGTTTCCTGCCCGTGCCGAGGCAAGAGATTTTTGATGTTTCTCATATTCTTTAGTATTGAAAAAGGATTTTCTATAGGAATCAATCACCAACTCTGCGCAAGCTTTACTAGCACTATAAGGATCATATCCTCCTAAACGGTCGCTTTCCTGATACGCGCGACCACTTTCCATATTTTCATATACTTTGTCTGTTGTTATCATAACAGCGATACAAGGTTTTAACAACTGGCGTATCCCATCTAAGACATTAGCCGTTCCAATCGCATTGACTTCAAATGTTTCCGCCGGAATTTGATAGGATCTTCTCACTATAGGTTGAGCCGCAAGATGAAATACAATATCCGGTTGGAATTCCTTAATTTGTTGATATAATTTAGCAATATCTCTAATATCTCCGATAATCGATTTACAGAGTGCTTTTCCTTCAATGACATTAAAAAACGAAGGATAGGTATCAGGAACCAAGGCATAGCCCATAACTTCTGCCCCTAAACTATTTAAAATAACGGTTAGCCAAGTACCTTTAAATCCGGTATGACCAGTTATTAGTATTTTTTTATTTTTATAAAAATCTTTCATGTTAACTTTATAGGCTGCCTAATTAATGGGTTGTGTTACCATACTTTCCAAGGAGCGATGTCTTTTTCCCATAAATCATTCAATTCTTTGCAATCACGCAAGGTATCCATTGGCTTCCAAAACCCGTTGTGCTTAAAAGCATGTATTTGGGAATCTTTCATCATCCGTTCCATGGGTTGACGTTCAAACATTTCATGATCGCCCTCCAAATAATCAAAAAGTCGAGGTTCACACACAAAGAAACCGGCATTAATCCAAGTGCCGGATGCTTTCGGTTTTTCTACAAAAGATTTTACTTCTTCTCCTTGTATGTCCAAAACACCCAAATGTCCTCCCGGTTGAAAAGCCATCATGCTTAATATCTTTCCTGATTTTTTATGGTTTTCAATGGTTTTACTTATGTTTACATCCGAAACGCCATCTCCATAAGTCAATAAGAATGCTTCGTCCCCAATATATTTTTGTATGCGTTTAATACGACCTCCGGTCATAGTATGTAATCCGGTATCTACCATCGTAACTTTCCAATTTTCAGAATGATTATCCAGAACCTCTATGCTATTATCCGATAAATCAACGGTAATATCACAATTATGCCTGAAATAATTAGCGAAATATTCTTTGATGATATATTGCTTATAGCCACAACAAATGATAAACTCATTAAACCCATAAAAACTATACATTTTCATTATATGCCAAAGAATAGGTTTACTTCCTATTTCTACCATAGGTTTAGGAATTAAATGTGTGCTCTCACTTAAACGTGTGCCAAATCCACCTGCTAAAATTACTGCTTTCATAAATAGTTTTTACGATTGTTTTTCAAATATTTATATATATATATTTATAATTTTACTTTGCAAAAGTATAAAAAAATAGAATATAAACACAAAATCAAGAACAAAAATGAAAAAAGTATTGATTTACTGAATGTATTGAAAATATTTATTAATTTATAGAAATATTAATTTACATCTATTGTATTTGTATTTAATAATTTTTAAAATAATTTAAAAATAATCACAATAAATATTTATTTTTCATATTATTTAATATAACCTAACTATGTTTTAACATGCGCAATTTATTATTCTTTTCTGTTATTGTCTTTTCAACTTTCATTGCCTTTTCGCAAGAAAAGAATACAGTTATAATTTATTTCAGCATAAATGAACAAACGCTTTCAGCCAAAAATCAATTGATTATATATAATATTGCAAACACTCCTCTTATCGATTCTATTGAAATTGTTGCTTATACTGATTTTTTAGGAACTGAAAATTACAATCAAGAATTATCGGAAAAACGTTCTAAAAGTGTTTATTCCTATCTAATAAAAAAAGGCATCCCTAAAAATAAAATTGTTATTTTGAAAGGAATGGGAATATATCCAAATAGTAATGCCTCTGAACGTACAGACACTTCCGATCGTGGTATAGCAGCACATAGGATTGCAGAAATCAGATATAGTATTATTGCCGATAAGCAAAATGAATTGATTTCTAAAGATACGCTTTCAGCCAATAACATTAACGAAGAGGAATTGGAAGTTGGCAGACAAATTGTGTTGGAAAATATCATCTTCTATGGAGGAACTCCTCTTTTTAAAACAGAATCTGAACCCGCCTTAGATGAATTAGCATACATCATGAATAAATATACGGATTTAAAAATTGAAATTCAAGGACATATTTGTTGTCAAACCGATGGAAAAGATGGCTATGATATGATTAACAATAATTACACTTTGAGCGTAAATAGAGCAAAAGCTGTGTATGATTTTTTAATTCGTTCAGGGATTGATAAAAAACGCATGACATACAAAGGTTTTGGTTCAGCAAAAAAACGCTTTCCGGAAGAAAAAAATGAAGAAGAAGAAAACCTGAATCGTAGAGTAGAAATAATGATATTAGAAAAATAAAATCATGGAATTAAAAAAAAATGTATTTTTGCAAAACTTTTTTACCTTTATTGAAAAAGGTAAACTAATTTAATTAAAGAATATATGCGTTTAAAATATGTACTACATTTTATACTAATCACCTTTTCAATTTCCTTATACGCTCAAAATGATACTGTTGTTACTATAGATAGTAGTTTGATTGAAGAAGAATATCGTATTTTGGAACAATTAAATGCTATAAACGAAACATGGTATGCAAAAAAAGCTGATTATCATCAAAATTCGCAACCTGCCTTAGAGCATCAAGATATTAATTCGGAAAATATAGATTCTATTTATTTATTCCGTTTAAAGGCAATTACTGACCAAACATTGTTCCCTTTGGTTTATAATACTCACATCCGCAATTATATTGAACTATATACCAAGAGATATAAAAACATATCCCTTTTATTGGGTTTATCTCATTATTATTTCCCTTTATTTGAAGAAGCCTTAGATAGAAACAATTGTCCTATAGAGCTTAAATATCTGGCTGTTATCGAATCGGCACTTAATCCTACCGCCATTTCACGTGCCGGTGCCACCGGTCTTTGGCAATTTATGTACAACACAGGGAAAATGTATGATTTAAACGTCAGCACCTGGATTGACGATAGAAAAGACCCATTGAAATCCACGGAGGCAGCAGCAAGACATCTTCATGACCTCAGCGAAATGTTTTGGGGCGATTGGGTATTGGCAATTGCTGCTTATAATTGCGGACCGGGAAACGTTACCAAAGCCATCCGACGTTCAGGCGGAAAAACCGATTTTTGGGAAATATATAATTATTTACCCAAAGAAACCAGAGGCTATGTTCCCGCTTTTTACGGAGCCATGTATGCCATGAAATATTACGATAAACACGGAATAACTCCCGCCAATATATCTCTTGATATTACTGATACGGTTCATATTAATAGCAAATTGCATTTCCAACAAATTGCAGCTGTCATCAATATCCCAATGGAAAAACTTATCAGCTATAATCCGCAATATAAACGAAATGTTATTCCTGCTTCTTCTGAAACTTATGTACTGACATTGCCGGTGGAATATATAAGTGCGTTCTTAACAAACAAAGACAGCATTTATAATTATAATACTTCCTTATATTTTCCTACACATCATATTGCCGAGGCAGCCTTCGTATCTGCGAATGATGCCTCCTGTTCTACTTCTACAAAGTATAAATTTCATACTGTAAAAAGCGGTGAGTCATTATCCATTATTTCAAATAAATACCGTATTCCCGTATCCGAATTATATCGATTGAACAATAAAAAATCCAGCATGATACATCCGGGAGAAAAACTTATTGTAGGTTATGTGAAAGTACCGGTTGAAAATAAACAAGCTAAACAAAATGAAGGGTTAACAACAGATTCTTCCTTAACGAACGTAAACCATTCGGACTCTATGCAAAATACAGTTCTTGATACCACACAAACATCAACTAAAAAAGAAGAAGCTTTTATCCCTCAAAAAGAGAACCCTACTTTTATTACTTATAAAGTTGCCAAAGGAGACACTCTCTGGAGTATAGCACAACGCTTCCAAACAGCGTCAATTGAAGATATAAAAAAAATAAATAACATCAACGCAAACGAACCGTTACTTGTAGGTAAAACATTAAGAATTCCTCAATAAATGATTGTATCAGTTCTTCAGAATATTAAAATAGAAGAAGGTTCTTTATTACTTATTAACAAACCACTTCGATGGACATCATTTGATGTAATCAATAAATTAAAATACGAAATTCGTAAATACACCCCGCAAAAAAAATTTAAAATCGGACATGCGGGAACCTTAGACCCTTTGGCTAGCGGTTTGCTTATTGTTTGTGTGGGAAATTTAACAAAAAAAATAAACGATTTTCAAAACCTCAACAAACGTTATACAGCCACCTTCACCTTAGGCGCTGTTACTCGAAGTTATGACTTGGAGCATCCTCCAGAAAATTTTCGCTCGTACGAAAATATCCGGCTCGAAGACATCGAAAAAACATGTAAGCAATTAACCGGCGCTTTGCTTCAAATTCCCCCTATATATTCAGCCATCAAAGTACAGGGAAAATCTGCTTTTGAATATGCCCGCAAAGACAGAGAAATTCAACTTACACCTAAAGAAATCACTGTCTTTTCTTTCGATATCCTTTGTTTTAATCCTCCCGATGTAGAAGTTAATATATGCTGTAGTAAAGGAACATATATCCGTTCCCTTGCCCGCGATTTGGGAGAACTTTTAGGCTGTGGTGCATATATCAAAGCCCTTCACAGAACCCACATAGGTAGTTTTTCCGTCGATGATGCGTATGATATTAATCCCTTGATTTCAGAAACAAAATCTTTTGAGAAATCATACAAGAAAAAGAATTTTGAACTATAATACGCTAGATGTTAATTATTATGGACAAAATTTGCATTCATAAAACACCCATATATTTCAAACGTTGGACGCGACATAAATACGCTGTTTTTAATAGTCTGCATAAAATTATTAATATCTCCGTAATTAGTATAGGTTGCTCTTTTTTAACCATTATTTACAGCAACGCTCAATCAAACGATACTATTCTCAAAATATTAGATTTAGATGAAGTAATTATTGTCACCGATAATCCCATTGAAACCCAAAATATACAATCCATTCTTTTACAAACTTCGGTAAATAAAAAAGAGATTGAGCAATCGCCCGTTCAATCGCTAAACGAATTACTTGACCAGTTTCAAAGCCTTGACATCCGCCAGCGAGGAACCCTAGGAACTCAAGCCGATATAAGTTACAGGGGAGGAAGTTTCGACCAAACATTGGTACTACTTAATGGCATTAATTTTACCGATCCTCAAACCGGACATTATACCCTCAACTTACCACTTAGCCCTGACTATATACAAAAAATCGAAATATATAAAAATACAGCTGCCTTCCTTTTTGGCACATCAGCATTCTCCGGACTCATCAACATTATCACAGAACCTGCTACGAAAAATTACACCCAAGTGCATTTTATGACTGGAATGTACGGACTGTATAAAATTGACTTCAATTCTACTATACAAACTAAAAACTTCAGACATCTTTTTGCTTTCGAAAAAAGTCACTCAAACGGCTACATAGAAAATACTGATTTTTCCATTGTTCAAGCATTTTATCATAGCATAGGTGAATTTAAAAAAGGAAGTATTGAATTTCAAAATGGTTTTATCATGAAAGACTACGGTGCTAACGGTTTTTATTCTTTAAAATATCCTCATCAACACGAAAAAACAGAAACATTTATTTCCAGTGTTACATTCAAAAGCAAGATAAAAATTAACTTATTCCCCTCTGTTTATTATCGTTTTAACAAAGATTGTTTTGAATTAATCAAAGATCAGGCTCCTGAAAAGAACAATTATCATTTTAACCAAATTTTGGGAGTAAATATACTTCATTTTTTTTATAGCCGCTTAGGAAAGACATCATTTCATGCTGATTTTCGATTAGAAGACATTAAAAGTAATACGTTAGGAACATTACTCAAAAAACCTATTCGTACAAAAATATCGTACATTTATTATACTTATGCATTAACTCGTTCAAATTGGGGATTTTCTGCTTCACATAACTATACTAAAAATAATTTTTCAAGCGAATTTTCAATCTTACTACAACATTTTTCTTCCATAAAAAAAAGATATTATTTACTGCCTGCTATGAACATCTCCTATTATTTTAAAGAATTTAAGACAGATATACATAAAGTAGGAAGCAAAATTTATCTAACGACATCAAATAGCGTACGTCCCCCTACTTTTACCGAACTTTATTACAAAACAGGTAATATAATCGGGAATCCATTGCTCAAGCCCGAAGAAGCTTATACCATTGAAACAGGTGGGGAAATGCAACTTTCTTACTTAAATAAAGAGCCTTATTTCATTTTCGATGCCGCTATTTTTTATCGTAAAGGATTCCATTTAATCGACTTCATTAGACATCAAGAAGAAGATACCTGGCATTCCATTAATCATACAAATATTTCTTTTTTGGGAATGGAGGCAAAATTCAAACTATTGCCGCAAAATATTCAAAAAAATATATATATCGAATTATTCAGCCTTACTTATACGTATCTCTACTCTGAGAAACAAGAAGATATGAACTATCTCTCCCGCTATACACTGGACCATCTCGAACACCAATTATCAATGAAATTGTATCATGCTATTTATAAAGAATTAAAAATTTCTTATCTCTTATCTTACAATAAGCGTAAAGGGCAATATATTTCCCATCAACATACTTTATCAAGCGAATTGAAAAATTATCCGGCGTATTATTTGTTAGATATAAGATTACAATATACCTATCATTATTTTACTTTTTATATAGAAGCTTCTAATATCTTAAATCAAAACTATTATGATTTTGGTGATTTGGCACAAGCCGGCATATGGCTCAAAGGAGGTATTAAATGCAGCATAAGATAAAGCCACGACATTAAAACATTTTTTCTTTCCAATTGTTTTTTTAGTATATGAAAAACATAAATCAAAAAAATATTTGGAATGAGCTAGCTTATAAAAAAAGCTTTACAACACCCTTGCAAATGGATTTAGTCAACAAATACATTCAAAAAGATGCTACTGTTTTAGATGTAGGGTGTGGGTATGGACGTAGCCTTAACGAACTTCATCTAAATGGATTTAGCCGATTGTATGGTATAGATTTTTCAGAAAAAATGATAGAACGTGCCAAAAGTCAATATCCATTTTTGAATTTGGAAGTTCAAGTAAATAAAAACATTAATTTCCCTGACAATACATTTGATGCGGTTTTATTATTCGCTGTATTAACATGCATTTCGCAAAACACCAACCAATTACATTTGATAAAAGAAATTAAACGTGTGCTAAAGCCCGGAGGAATTATCTATATCAATGACTTTTTACTAAATACAGATGAAAGAAATCGAAAGCGTTACGAATTATTTTATAAAAAATATAAACTATACGGAATTTTCGAACTCGCCGAAGGTTTGATTTTAAGGCATCATAGTTTAGAATGGACGAATAAATGCATTGACGTTTTCTCCCCACTTTTCTTTCACACTTTCACTTTCCCGACTATGAATGGGAATCATTCAAACGCATATAGTTTTATAGGGAGTAAATAGTTTTTTATGTATAAAAGTCAAAAATATAAAGATTTATATTCCAAAAACAAACAATTAATATAATAAATTCTTTTTTATATCGAGTTATAAGTTCAATTAAACACACATATCGCATTGATTATCTGTGTAAATAAATAATTATCAAAATAAGTTGATTTATTATTAAAATATGTCTACTTTTGCATCAATATTTCTGAAAAGCTATATTTATACCGCGGAGTAGAGCAGTGGTAGCTCGTCGGGCTCATAACCCGGAGGTCGCAGGTTCGAATCCTGTCTCCGCAACATAAAACCATATCATTAGATATGGTTTTTTTATGTCAAAAAATATTCTAAAATAATAAACCAGATAAACAAACGTTAATTTTAACACTAAATATTTTCCGTTGAAAAGAATTATTGTTTTATTTATCGTCATATTTTTTGGAGGGGCTCATACTTCGCTTTTACACGCACAACGAAGGCCTCAAAAGGCTCCTAATTTAGTATATTACGATAAGAAAAAATTCCATTTCGGATTCATGCTTGGCTATAACATGGCAAATTTTGCCATTAAACCCAAAACAAATCTAAACGAATTTGACTCATTAATGATTATAGAAACAACTCCCATGAGTGGTTTTAATATCGGTATAGTTTCAGATTTACACCTTGGAAAACATTTTAATCTTCGTTTTATCCCTGAAATATCCTTGCTCGACAGAATTGTAACTTATAACATCAGATACGACAACCAAAATATTTACAAAGTTAATAAAAAAATTGAATCTGTTAGCTTAGATTTTCCTTTATTACTAAAATTCAAATCCATACGTATGCAAAACGTACGTTTTTATGTAATAGGAGGAGCACAATATAGTTTAGACCTTGCCTCTCAAGCTAAAAAGCAATCACAAAATTCAAATATTACTCAGTTGAAATTATTGCGTCATGATTTACAAACTCAAGTAGGGGCAGGTATAGATATGTATATGAATATGTTTAAATTTGCCATTGAATTTAAAATGTCATACGGAATGCTTAATCTTCTTAAAAATGAAGACAATTTATACACAAATAGCATTGACCACTTAAATTCTAAAATATTTCATCTTTCCTTTTTATTTGAATAATAAAGACTATTTAACTATGAATCAAATATGTAGATTAAGTGTAAATATCAACAAAATAGCTACTTTACGTAATGCTCGCGGTCATAATCTACCCAACGTTACAGAAGTAGCAAAAGATTGTGAAAGATTTGGCGCACAAGGAATTACTGTTCATCCACGACCCGATCAACGTCATATTCGATATCAAGATGTTTATGATTTAAAATCGATTGTTACTACTGAATTTAATATTGAAGGTTACCCTTCTCCTGCGTTTATTGAATTGGTATTAAAAGTCAAACCCGATCAAGTAACCTTAGTACCCGATCCTCCCGACGCCATTACTTCCAATGCCGGATGGGATACTTTCAAACATGCATCTTTTTTGAAAGAAGTAGTGGGGGAATTCAATCGTGTCGGTGTTCGTACTTCTATTTTTGTTGAGGCAAACCTTAAAATTATTGAAAATGCCGTTAAATGCGGAACCAAACGCATAGAACTCTATACAGAATCATATGCAAATCAATATCCCAAAAATCCGGAAAGTGCCATCAAAGATTTTATATCTGCTGCCAATAAAGCATCGGAAGTAGGATTAGAAATAAACGCAGGCCATGATTTGAATCTTGAAAACTTATCGTATTTCATCCATCATATTCCACATATAAAAGAAGTTTCTATTGGCCATGCCCTTATTTGTGATGCCTTGTATTACGGCTTAGAAAATACCATTCAAATGTATTTACAAAGAATTCGTAACATAAATTATTAATATTTAATAATTTTTCTCTTCAATCTTTCTTTCGAAAATTAAAAAGCAACACCAATTTTAAAACCCGCTGTGAGTGTTAAAAGTGATTCAGAATTTAAACCAATAAACCCATGGTGATAATTACATAAATTGGCATTTCCTATTCCTAGTCCAAAACCCGCAAATATATCAAAGACAAACCACATTTTAACCATCTGATACCCACCTACCCCCATCATAGCCAATCGACTGACTGCAAGCCGTTCTACGTCCATTTCTCCCGTTATATGATTATAGGTATATGCAGAAAAAGCTAATTCAGGTTTTACATACCACCCATCTAATGGGTAATGATTTTTTACAGGAAAAATAAACTTATACGCAAAACGACCTAATACTCCTTTTGATTGATTGTGATTTAGAAAATCAAAACCTAAACCTATAATTCCTCCGGTAATTTCTATACTTTGTTTGGGTAAAACTTTTCTTTCATAGGTAATTTTCGTCGATCCACTCATCAACGATAAAAGCGTTATTTTAATATTATTTTTTTTTTCATAATCCGTTTGCGCCAATGTTACGGGATGTAAAAAAAACAAAGAAAAACATAAACAAAGTGTGCTAATCGTTTTCATTAATATTATAAAAAAATACACTTATCGTATTAACATATAAGTGTATTTATCTCTTGATATCGTAAATATTACTTATTTTCTAACTTTGCATTTATCTCCTTTAATTTTAATGCAAAAGATTCAACTTCTTCTTCGGTTTTTTCAATTCGCGGATAAATATTTTTCAACATAATAAGTGTATTTTTATCTTCAGGGTCAAGTTCGTATGCTTTTTCTAATAGAGGTAGTGCTTTTCGTAATAAAACCTGAGATTCTTTTTGCGCTTTTTCATAAGCAGCAACATCATTATAATCTATTTTATCCATTGCATTATAAATATCCGCATAATGGTTGTAATAATTATTCCCTAAATTATAAATAGTATTGATATCATCGGGTTTTACTTGTAAAGCTTTCATTAAATACTTCTCAGCTTCATCGTATTTCTTTTGATTGAGGAAAGCAGATCCTAATCCAAACAACAACAAATGATTGTTTGAATCTTTCTCTAAAGCTTTATTCATCACTTCGGTAGCTTCATCGATTTGTCCCGCCCACATTAAAATCACAGATTTATTAATAACGAAACTTACATTGATAGTATCATCCTCGGGACGTTGATTTACGACACGTATAGCATTTAATGTATCGTTTTCTTCTTGATAAATAGCTGCTAACTTAATATAAGGTTCGTCCATTTTTGTTTTTCTTTTAATCATGTCATTGTAACGAGCTTTTGCAATATCCTTTTTATTAGCATATTCTGCTGTAAGGGCATAAATGTACATAGCCCCTTCATTATTTTTATTGCTATTATAGGCTTTTTCAGCTATTACGAATGCCTGGTCAATAGAATCGATTTGCAACTGCTTCACAGCCTCATTATAGAGTAAATCTGTACAAAATGTCAAACCATTTAAAGGATCTGCTATTCCCATACTAGGTTCTTCAACTTTTCTATCTATTTGCAATGCTTTCATATATGAATCATACGCTATTTCCCCGCAATTTGTGCAAAGCCCATGATATTCTTTTTTCTTCGGATTCATTTGTGCATACCCTAATTGCAAATATATATTTCCACGATAGAGCCATGTTTTTGCATCATTTTTTGTCTCATCATTTTCTGCAGCTTTATCTATGGCTGATTTTGCTCTATCCCAATATTGATTTATATAATGATTGTATGCATTTCTCAGCTCTCTAACCTGAGCATAACCCATACCAAATATCGTTACTAATACGATTATTAAAACAGACTTTTTCATATGTAAATATTTATAATGTAATTAATTAATTTTTTTGTTTCTAATTTAATTTCCTGAGTTGATTGCATTGTCTTCATCTTCAGCTATGATTTCTTGTTCTGTAGTTAAAACTTCTGCGTCATCTTCATTTTCTTCAGACGGCACTTGAGTAACTGCTGCAATAACATCATCCTCTTTTAAATTTATTAATCGAACTCCTTGAGTCGCTCTACCAATTACACGTAAATCTCCAACTTTCAAACGAATTATAATCCCACTACGATTAATAATCATCAAGTCTTCTGTATCGTTAACGTTTTTAATCGCTATTAATTGACCTGTTTTATCCGTAATATTAATTGTTTTCACTCCTTTTCCTCCTCTATTAGTTTCTCTATAATCTTCTAATGAAGAGCGTTTTCCAAAACCATTCTCGGAAACTACCAAGATATCATCAACATTATCTGCTTTCTGATTTACACAAATCATGCCAACAACTTTATCTGCACTATTAGCCAAAGTAATACCTTTCACTCCGGAAGCATTACGACCCATCGGACGTACTGTTTTTTCATTGAAACGAATGGCTTTGCCTGAATATAAAGCCATAAGCACTACGGAATATCCATCAGTTAGTTTAGCTTCCAATAAAATATCGCCTTCACGAATAGTAATTGCATTTATACCGTTTTGCCGTGGGCGAGAATACGCTTTGAGGGATGTTTTTTTAATAATACCCTTTTCTGTGCATAAAATGATATAATTTTTATTAACATATTCTTCATCCGAGAGATTTTTTACATTGATAACAGCTTTGACTTTATCATCCGGACTTATGCTGATTAGATTTTGAATTGCGCGTCCTTTAGAAACCTTAGAGCCTTCCGGAATTTCGAACACACGCAACCAGAAGCATTTTCCTTTTTCAGTAAAAAATAATAAATAATTATGATTCGTTGCCGTATATAAATGTTCTATAAAATCTGTATCGCGGGCATCGGAACCTCTGGACCCTTTTCCTCCTCTGTTTTGAACTTTATATTCTCTTAAACTTGTCCGCTTTATATAACCCAAATGTGAAATAGTAATAATTACATCTTCATCCGAAATTGTATCTTCAATTCTGAAATCACTGGCAGTATATTCTATTTTACTTCTGGCTTCATCACCATATTTTTCTTTTATTTCCAACAATTCTTCCTTGATGATTTGCATTCTCATTTCTTCACTTGCTAACAGCCGTGTCAGATAATCGATTTTTTCTTGTAATTCGTTATATTCTTTCTGTAGCTTTTCTCTTTCGAGACCTACCAATTGACGTAACCGCATTTCAACAATAGCGGCTGCTTGTAATTCCGAAAAAGCCCATTTATCAATAAGACCTTGTCTTGCTTCATCTACGGTTTTAGATGCTCTTATTAATTCAATAATCTCATCAATGATATCTAATGCTTTCAATAAGCCTTCTAAGATATGTGCTCTTTCTTGTGCTTTACGTAAATCATATTTTGAACGACGAATGACTACTTCGTGACGATGCTCCACAAAATAATGTATCAACTCTTTCAAATTCAAAGTCATTGGTCGACCATTTACTAGGGCGACATTATTTACGCTAAAAGAGGTTTGCAATGGTGAAAATTGATACAGTTTATTAATAACCACACTAGTTACTGCATCTCTTTTAAGTTCTAAAACAATGCGGATTTCTTTTTTTGATTCATCTCTGATTTCGGCTATACCTTCAATTTTCCCTTCTTTCACCAAATCGGCAATTTTACGCACCATTTCCGATTTATTTACCTGATAAGGTATATTTTGAATGATAATTCTTTCTTTACCATGCGAATGCTCCACCATTTCTGTCATGATGTCTCCGCGCATCATTATACGCCCTCTTCCGGTATGAAATGCATCTCTTACTCCATCATAGCCATAAATGGTACAGCCTGTAGGAAAATCAGGAGCTTTGATATAATCCATCAACCCATCTATTGTAATTTCTTTATTATCAATAAAAGCAATGATCCCATCTACTACTTCATTTAGATTATGAGGAGGCATATTGGTAGCCATCCCGACAGCTATTCCGGAAGAACCGTTTAATAAAAGATTTGGAATTTTAGCCGGCAGTACCGTTGGTTCTTCCAAGGAATCATCAAAATTAAGTTGAAATTCAACAGTTTCCTTGTCTATATCAACAAGCATTTCTTCTGCTATTTTTTTCATACGAGCTTCGGTATAACGCATTGCTGCCGGTCCGTCGCCGTCAATAGATCCGAAATTACCCTGTCCATCCACCAAAGGATAACGCAATGACCATTCTTGGGCCATTCGCACCATGGCATCGTAAACGGCAGTATCACCATGAGGATGATACTTACCAAGAACTTCCCCAACAATTCTTGCAGATTTCTTAGTAGAGCTACTGGATAATATTTTGGTATCCCACATAGCATACATAATACGTCTGTGCACCGGTTTAAACCCATCTCTTACATCCGGCAAAGCCCTTGAAACTATCACCGACATTGAATAATCAATATAGGCTGCTTTCATTTGTTTCTCTATATTTACCGGAACTATTCTTTCTCTTGTTTGCATCTTTTTTAAAATACTAAATTTTTAATTATCAACCTAATAGCGTTCAAACTACTTGTTTACGAAAATAAACAAAAAAATGATATAAAAGTCTTATTAATATATCTTTTTTTAAATTCGTTTTTACAGAAAACACACACACGATTTTGATATAAAATAAAAAAAGAGGTAAAATGTTTACCTCTTTCGTGCTTTTATGAGTTGTTTTATTCCGGGTGAATAGCTTCTACAGGACAAACGTCTGCGCAAGCACCACAGTCTATACATTCATCCGGATTGATTGAATACACATCTCCTTCAGAGATAGCACCTACCGGACACTCACTCATACATGTTCCACATGCTGAACATAATTCTGGATCAATTTTATATGCCATGATTTTTATATTTAATTGTTTAAATAATTATGCTGCAAAATTAGTAAGTTTATTAATACTAAATGCAAATTTTACATTTTTTTTCAAAAAACTTCTGTTGTGGGGTTAAAAATTTTCTTCTTTTAATTCAAAATAAGCCAAGGGATGCTCACATGATGGGCACATATCCAATGCTTTACAGCCTTGATGCACGTATCCGCAATTACGACACACCCAACGGACAGGTTCAGGTCTTTCAAATACTCTTTTAACTTTTATATTTTCCAATAAACGACGAAAGCGGTCTTCATGCATGGTTTCAGCTTTTGCTATTACCCTAAATTTTGCAGCTATTTTCGGGAACCCTTCTTCGTCAGCCATACAAGCAAAGGCAGGATACAATTCTGTCCATTCTTCATTTTCTCCTTCTGCTGCTGCCAATAAATTTTCTTCGGTTGAGCCTATAACTCCGGCAGGATACATAGCGGTAATTTCGACCATTCCACCTTCTAAAAACTTAAAAAATTGCTTGGCGTGTTGTTCTTCTTGTGCTGCCGTTTCGGCAAATATGGCAGCTATTTGCTCATAACCTTCTTTTTTTGCTGCTTTAGCATAAAAAGTATAACGATTTTTAGCTTGAGACTCACCTGCAAATGCAGCTAACAAATTTTCCTCTGTTTGTGTATTTTTAATACTTTTAGCCATAAATTTTTATATTTATATTTTTATAATTAATTTTTTAAACTTATATTTTATAACATAAATTTAAACTTCTTGTTCAAAAAAAACATCTACACAAGAAAAAACACAAAATTTCTTAAAAAAACGTATTATACATTAAAATAATTTTTACCTTTGCCAGTCACCCTAATTAAAATAAATATGTTTAGAAAAGAAAGAGTTACTGAGTTAGAAAAAAAAGCTACACAATCAAGAAGAGATATTTTACGTATGGTTCATTCTGCTCAATCCGGGCATCCGGGAGGTTCATTAGGCTGTATTGACTTTATGACCGCCTTATTTTCGGAAGTTATGCAACGGAATCCCAATGATTTTAGAATAGATGGAAATGGACAAGACATGTTTTTTCTTTCCAATGGTCACATCACCCCTTGTTTATACAGCGCTTTAGCTCGTGCTGGCTATTTTGACATAAAAGAGTTAGGTAGTTTCAGAAAACTAGTTTCGCGTTTGCAAGGACATCCTTCTGTACACGACCATCTGCCGGGAATTCATGTTGCGTCAGGCTCTTTAGGTCAGGGTGTATCGGTAGCCGTTGGTGCTGCTGAAGCAAAAAAATTAAATAAAGACACTTCAATAGTTTATGCTCTTGCCGGTGATGGCGAATTACAAGAAGGTCAAAACTGGGAAGCCTTTATGTATGCCGGATCTAAAAAAGTGGATAATCTCATTCTTGCCATTGATTACAATTTAAAACAAATTGACGGAGCAGTTAATGATGTCATGGATTTGGGTGATTTAACTGCAAAATTCGAAGCTTTCGGCTGGCATGTATTACATGGGAATGGGAATAAGATGTCCGAAGTATTAACGCTATTAACCCAAGCCAAAGAAATGAGTGGAAAAGGAAAACCTATCGCATATATCATGCAAACTGAAATGGGCTACGGAGTTGATTTTATGATGGGGACACACAAATGGCATGGTGCGCCTCCTAACGATGATCAATTTGCTGCTGCCATTGCGCAAGTGGAAGAAACTTTAGGAGATTACTAATTTTTTTTTATTTACTTAATACCATTTCATAATCTGCCTTTTTGTCAGCAAAACGACATTTGGCAAATTATTTGCCAGCCATAATGCAAAATCGAAAAAGACATGGAAGATAATACAAAAAAAAGCGAAGACCAAGAAATAAATCAAGATACAGATTCTAATAACATTCCTTCTGATCCAATCATAGACAATAATGCTGCTGATGAAGACGAAGAAAAACCAAGACGCAGCAACATGTTTGGTAAAAAAGATAAAAAAACACAACAGATAGAAGAATTAAAACTTGCAAACGAAAAGTTGCTATCAGAAAAAGCAGAAATACAGGATAAGTTTTTACGTTTGTATTCTGAATTTGATAATTACAGAAAACGTACGCAAAAAGAAAAGCTTGATGTTATCAAAAATGCTTCTGAAAATATTATTTTACAATTACTTCCTATTATAGATGATATGGAAAGAGCCATTGTTTTTAATGATAAGCCCGAAGTAAACGATGTTTCGGTAAAAGAAGGCTTAATATTAATACTTCAGAAACTTAAAAATATGTTAAAACAAAAAGGATTGGAAGAAATTAAAACAAAAGATGAAACTTTCAATACTGATTTTCACGAAGCCATAACCACTGTTCCGGCTGAAAAAGAAGAAGATAAAGGAAAAATTCTAGAAGAAATTCAAAAGGGCTACGCATTGAACGATAAAGTAATACGTTTTTCAAAAGTAGTTATCTACCAATAATAAATTAAAATGGCTAAAAGAGATTATTACGAAGTGTTGGGAGTAGCAAAAAATGCCGGTGAACAGGAAATCAAGAAAGCCTATCGTCAAAAGGCCATTCAATACCATCCGGATAAGAATCCAAACAACAAAGAAGCAGAAGAAAAATTTAAAGAAGCTGCGGAAGCATATGAGGTTTTAAGCAATCCGGATAAGCGGAATCGTTACGACCAATTTGGACATGCAGGAGTAGGTGGCGCCAACGGAAGTCAAGGGTTCGGAGGCATGAACATGGAAGATATATTCAGCCGTTTTGGAAGTATTTTTGAAGATTTTGGCTTTGGAGGGTTCGGAAGCAGTCGTTCTTACTCTTCCCGTTCTCATGGTGTTAGAAAAGGAAGCAACCTTCGCATAAAAGTAAAACTAAGCCTTGAAGAAATCGCAAAAGGGGTTGAAAAAAATATCAAAGTTCAAAAATACATAAGTTGTAAAAGTTGTGGCAGTACAGGAGCCAAATCTTCAGATGCCGTTAAAACTTGCCCAAGTTGTCATGGTTCTGGATATACAGTAAGAATGCAACAATCATTTTTGGGAGCAATGCAAGTTCAAACCGAATGCCATCAATGTCATGGTACCGGAAAAATAATAACCGATAAATGTACCCAATGTGCCGGAAACGGAATTGTAAAAGGAGAAGAAGTTATTACTATTAAAATACCTCCGGGAGTTGGAAATGGCATGCAAATAAGCATGAACGGTAAAGGAAATGCTGCCCCTAATAATGGCATTAATGGCGATTTGTTTGTTCTAATCGAAGAAATTCCTCACGATTTATTTGAACGAGATGGCAATAATTTATATTTGGAACATTACATAACTTTCCCCCAAGCGGTCTTGGGTACGAGTATTGACATCCCAACCATCGAAGGGAAAGCTCGGATTAAAATCACACCCGGTACTCAATCAGGAACCTTACTTCGTTTGCAAGGAAAAGGGTTGCCTGAATTACAAAGCTATCATAAAGGGGATTTGATTGTTAATATTAATGTATGGATACCCAAAGATCTCACTAAAGAAGAAAAACAAATGATAGAAGGATTTATGCATTCCGATAATTTTCAACCAAAAGCTCAAAAACAAGCTAGCTTCTTTAAAAGAGTAAAACAATTTTTTGAGTAATTTTTTACTTTTGATTTTCTGACAATTGCCTTAGCGATTCTACTCCTTCATATTTTTTTTTATTTTTTTTTTTATTTTTTTATTGTTGAATACAAAAAAATATATTTTTGTATTTACATTTCTTTATCAAAACTGTCTTATCAGACATCATATTAAACTTAAATAGAGGAATTTAAATAACTCATTCAAAAACCCCGATGGCTATAATACCACAATTTAATGCAAAAAACTGTTAAAATAGCTGCTATATTCTCCGCTTGTGTTTTTTTGATTTCCGGCTTTGGAAAAATGCTCAATGTAGCAGCATTCGGGAATCTAATTGTCCAATATGGATTTCCCTATGCGTCCATTCTTTCTCCTATCATCGTTTTATTGGAAATTGTCATTGCTTTGTTTTTGATCCTATCTATTTATCAAAAATTCATCTCACTCATCGCTGCTATTTTAATTGTAATTTTTACAGCTCTTTTTGCATATGCAAATACTTTTCATGGTATTACAGATTGCGGCTGCTTCGGAAATATGAACAAACTGTCCGAACTTCCTCCTTATGTTGTATATCTTCGAAATCTCATATTATTTATTCTCTTACTATTTGTCTGGAGAAAAAGTGTGAATACAATAAGCATTAACACCGAAAAAATCGCATTTTTAGTTACGGTAGGACTTATTTCTGCTTTCATCATCGGTTTTACGTTTGAACTACCCGTTTCTTACAAAAAAAATAAAATACATCCGCTGTATCACATGCCTGTAAAGGAAACTATTTTACCTGACTTTCTGACATTATCTCCCGATTCTACCTATACTTTATTTATTTTTGCCTATCATTGTACGAGTTGTTGGAATGCTATTGAAAACTTAAAAGCATACAATACTCCGGAAATTTCCGACAGGCTGATTGCAATAGCTATGGATAAAGATAAAAATAATGCATTCCGTAATTCCTTTCATCCTGATTTTGAAATTCTTGAAGTTGACGGGAAAAGATTTTCAGCGTTTACGGATGTTGTCCCTACTCTGATTTATATCAAAAATGACAGTATTCAATATGTGATTGTGGATATAGTGCCTTCCGTTTACTTCTTTAAGAAAAATTATCTTCCCCATAAAGATACGTTACCATAATTTTTTAACACTAAAACTTAAACACATGAAATTAAAAAAATTATTTTTGGGAATTGTAGCCGGTTGCGGCTTATGTATCCTTCCATTAATTATCTCTGCTTGTAATTTTGATTGGTTGGAAACAAAACATTGTCCTAACACTGATTACCCTTATTACTGTTCAAGTGCTAACAAATGCTGTTCTTATCCTTACACCGATGGACACGGCACTTGTTATCAAACATTAGAAGGGTGCAGAGCCAGTGGATATGCTTGTGAAACTTGTCATATAGAAGATTAATATTCTTTTATATCATCAAGCCGAAACATACATCAGCTATTTTCACTCAATAGCTTATTAATGAGTTTGCGTCTACACATAAAATTGTTCAGATTGTATAATTTTAAAAACATCTGAAGGCACTAGTTCTTTTATAGATTCTCCTGCTTTTATTTTTGCTCGTATTTCGGATGAAGAAACATTCATTTTCGGTGCATTTGTTTGTATAATATGCTTGGATACTATAAATAATTCTATATCATTACGAGGATACAAATAAATCATATAGCCATCGCTGATTTCCTGATAATTTTTCCATTGATTAATATCCTTCATGGAATCATTCCCCATAATAATTGAAAATACACTATTGGGATATTGTTGACGAAGTGTTCTTAATGTTACATAGGTATACGAAGGCTTTGGCAAGTCAAATTCTATGGTAGACACTTTCATATACGAAAAATCTTTTATTGCTGTTTCGAGTAATTGCAATCGCTGTGATGCATGCAATAAATCTTTTTCTTCTTTCAACGGATTTTGTGGCGATAAAACATACCATATTTCATCCATCGGGTAATGGGAATGCATATATTCTCCAATGCGAATATGTGCATTGTGAACAGGATTGAAAGAGCCGAAATATAAACCCACATTCATCATTAACTATTATACTTCTTCATTTACAAAAACAAAATCAATTTGTTTCTTAGCAAGATCTACTTTTTTAACTATCACTTTCACATTATCTCCGAGTCGTAAAATTTTTCCGCTATGTTGACCTATGTATCGATAATTTTCTTCATCAAGATAATAGAAGTCATCGGTTAACGTTTTAACCGACACCATACCTTCGCATTTATTATCTTTCAGCTCAACCCATATTCCCCATTTACTCACACCGGAAATTAAACCATCGAAGGGTTCCCCTATTTTATCGGAAAGAAATTCAGCTTGTTTATATTTCACCGAATTCCGTTCTGCTTCGGTAGCACGCTGTTCCATTTCGGTAGCATGTTTACATTTAATCACCAATTCCTCTTTATTAACCGAAGGTTTTCCTGCTAAGTAACGTTCTAACAAGCGATGCACCATCAAATCGGGATAGCGTCGGATGGGAGATGTAAAATGCGTATAATACTTAAATGCCAGGCCATAATGCCCGATATTATCGGTTGCATATATTGCCCGTTGCATAGTACGTATGGCAAGCTGTTCGATAAGTTTTTGTTCTCCTTTACCTTCAATGTCAATAAATAAATTATTAATGGATGCTGCTAAATGTTTACGAGAACTTAATTGCAAATTATAACCTAATTTTTGGATAAACTCGTTAAATTTTCCTATTTTTTCTTCCAAAGGTTGGTCGTGAATACGATACACAAATGCTTTGGCATCATTATTTTGCGGCACTTTACCTATAAATTCGGCTACTTTACGATTTGCCAACAGCATAAAATCTTCTATCAACTGATTGGAGTCCTTATTTTCTTTTACGTATACGCCTATAGGTCTGGATTCTTCATTTAAAATAAACTTTACCTCCTCGGAATGGAAATTAATAGAGCCTTTTTCAAAGCGATCTTTACGCAATGCTTTGGCAATACTATCTAATATTAAAATTTCTTCTACATATTCTCCTGTTTTGGTTTCTATAATCTGTTGTACTTCTTCATAATTAAAACGGTGGTCCGAATTAATAACGGTTCTTCCGAACCATTGTTTATGCACTTTGGCTTTTTCATCCAACACAAAAACGGCAGAAAAACAGAGTTTATCTGAGTTAGGCGATAAAGAACATATCCCGTTTGATAATTTTTCCGGCAACATAGGAATCGTTCTATCAACGAGATAAACAGATGTAGCCCTATTATAAGCTTCCTTTTCAATCAAGGTATTGGGTTTTACATAATAGGAAACATCGGCTATATGTATACCGATTTCGTATAATCCGCCCTCCAACTTTTTAAATGAAATAGCATCGTCAAAATCTTTGGCATCGGCAGGGTCGATAGTAATGGTAAAAGTAGAACGAAAATCGCGGCGACGCAGCAACTCATTGGCATCGATAGTTTCGGGTATGTTTGCTGCCTCTTTTTCTACTTCCTCGGAAAACTTATTATAAAATGTTTGATCTATTAAAATGGAAAGCATTTCCACTTCGTTATTTCCGGGGAAACCCAATACTTGGATGACTTCACCAAAAGGATTACGCGCATTTTCATGCCATTCAGTTAGTTTAACTACCACCTTCTGTCCGTTTTTAGCATCGTGTAGGGCTTCGTTGGGAATCAGCACATCCATAGGCATTCTAATGTCATCGGGGATAAAAAAGGATATGTTTTTCGATATCTTTATCGTTCCTACGAAATTAATTTTATAGCGTTCAACAATCTCAATTACACGCCCTTCGGGACGTTTGCCTTTTCTGGCAGGGAATAAATGCACTTTCACTAAATCGCCATTCAATGCATGAGCCGTATTATTGGCTGAGATAAATACATCTTCCAATTCACCCCCATCTACTATCAAATACGCTTTGCCTGTCTGCTTCATATTCAGCTTACCGGTAATGATATTCGATGAATCGGCTTCAAGATGCAAGGGATTTATTTTATATTTTCCCCTATTGCCTCTGTGCAAAATATTGGCAGATAAAAGTTGTTCTATTGTTTTGGCTATCAATACTCTCTCTTCTTTTCCATACACATCTAACTTAGAAGCTATTTGTTTATAATTAAAATATTGATAGGGAAATTTTGTAAATATCTCAATGATTCTTGCTCCGTATATGTTGGTGGGAGCATCATTCCTGCGTTTTTTCTTGGACATATGTTGATGTTTTTATTATGTAACGACGAGAATATAAAAATGTTTTATTTTATTTACATTGAAAAATGAATAGCATATTATATGATGTCGGGAAATAAAAATAAAATAGCACTGATACTGAGTAAAACAACAAGTCGTATAAAAGTGCGAAGTGAAAAAGAATATGTATCAGGAGCTTTAATTTTAATAAAAAGTAAATACAACAACGATGCTGCCATTGAAAGCAACGCGCTAAATAGCATAATTCTCCCCCCATGCATATTCATAATTGTAAATATACTTCCATAAATAGCAATTGCGAAACCTATATGCGAAAGTTTATGAAAGAAAAATTCTATCGCACTCATGGGTTTATTTTCATCTTGAGCAAAAGCAATAATAAAGTACAATATTCCCAACAAAGAGGATAATATCATTACTATTGGAGAAACAGGAAGGGATGTAAAAAAGTGAAGCAATAATACTGGAAACAGCAAAGCCAGCAATATTCCCTCCACCATATTTACATATTTATTTAATCGATTTGCAATTTTTGTTATTAATTCATTTTGAGACATGATATTCTTTTTTTTTATTTTTCAATTATTTCCAATTTATTAATAATGATTCCAAAACCAACATCGGATGTATAGCCGTAAATACCTTTGGAAGTAGGATAATATACCGAAACAGGAGAATCGAAAATAATATTTTTTCCTATCATTTGCCATTGATTATCAAAAACAGAAACTCCTTGCACAGATGTTTTGTCATTATCGTTTATCTGTTGACTGAAAAAACGATAATACCGATGGGTATAGGCATCGTAAATCAATCGATTATATATTCTCGTATGTGAAAAAATCCATGAGGCAATATTCGGATCTTCATAATCATTCGATGCAAGAGTAGGATTTTTATATTCGGGTAAGGGGATATACCCTTCTTCGCATACATTTTTGGTTTCTAATTTATTTGACGTTACATTATATTCATACGTTAAAGGTATTATTAAAAAGCCAACCACATAGGTATCTCCATGAAAAGTTATGTTAGGATAAAAGAGATTTGATGCGATACCGGAATATTTAAAAATATTCATCACCGGATATTTCATTGGAAATTTGTTTACCACACCTGTTTCAGGAAAAACTTCGGCAACCAATTGTCCGGTATAATATTGTTCTCTTTTATTCACATAGTCTCCAATATAATACAGCCTAAAAGCCAAACTTCTGCGTTGGGGATTCCACATATTTTGCGGATTATCAGACAACAATAAACTATAATTTGAATCGGTATTATAGGTAGTTCGCTGAAGAATTTTTCCTTTTTTTAAATCTAACATTACTATTTCTTTGCCGTTGATAGAGAGTGCCGTATCGAACGAAATAAAAACAAATGAAGCAAGCGAAATGGACCTGTTTCGGAAAGCATCTAATATTTCCGTTGAGAATTTAATGTTTTTGTAGGGACTAAACTCTCCTTTCGTTTCTTTGTAAAAATGGATGCCATCGGTAATAAAACTTGGATTTAACCAATAAAAATAAACACCTGTTGGTTCTTCAAAAAAGCCGCAAATAGAATTGGAAGGTATGTGAAAGGTATCTCGTGTAGAATGGTAGGATTGCGAATAAACAGTGAGTGAAAAGAATGTAATTGTAAAAATTGTTATTTTTTTTTTCATTATCATATTTTTTTTTAGGTTTTGTATATATGTAACGAAATTACACACAAAACTAATATACGATGTTGAAAAAAAATGTAATTAAACACTCCGTTTTAGAAACAGATTTTTAAGTGCCGGCACATAATCTTTGTCGGTAAAAAGTTTTACATGGTCTACTCCGGTTTTCTGAAAAACATCCTGTAGTTGTTTTTCTTTGTTTTTCCACCATTGTATATAGCTATTCTGAAACGCTTTATCGGAAGTATCAATCAATGAAATTTCCCCCGATTCCGCATCTTTAATTTGCAGTAATCCCATGCGAGGAATAACAAACTCTCCTTTATCTATTGTTTGTATGGCAACGATATCGTGTTTATTTTTCGCTATTTTCAATGCCGTTTCAAAATTCTGATCGAGAAAATCAGAAATCACAAAGGCGGTACATCTTTTTTTAATGGCATTGCTGAAATAGCGCAGGGCTTCGGAAACATCGGTTTGTTTGTCTGTAGGTTCATGATTAATCAATTCACGTATTATGCGCAATATATGCGTTCTGCCTTTTTGAGGAGGAATAAACTTTTCAATGTACTTGCTAAAGAAAATCACCCCTACTTTATCGTTGTTGGTAATTGCCGAAAACGAGAGTACCGCTGCCAGTTCGGTGATAAGAACTTTTTTATACATGCCTCTGGTTCCAAACATATTGGAGGCACTCACATCGATAAGTATCATTACTGTAAGCTCACGTTCTTCTTCGAAAATCTTAACATAAGGATGATTGAAACGAGCCGTTACATTCCAATCGATGGAACGTATATCATCGCCATAATTATATTCACGTACTTCACTGAAAGCCATACCTCTTCCTTTAAAGGCGCTGTGGTATTGACCCGAAAACACTTGTTGTGTCAATGTGCGGGTACGGATTTCGATTTTTCGTACTTTCTTTAATAATTCCGAAGATTCCATGAGAATAAAGTGTTTTTTTTTACAAATGTATTCTAAGGAACTTCCCCCGTATTAAGAATGGTGTTCACAATATCATCGGTAGCAATATTCTCTGCTTCGGCTTCATACGTTAATCCGATACGATGACGCATTACAGACAAACAAACGGCACGCACATCTTCGGGAATAACGTATCCGCGACGTTTAATAAAAGCATAGGCTTTGGCTGCCAATGCTAAATTGATAGAAGCACGCGGCGATGCCCCGTAATTTATCATGTTTTCAAACTTCTTTAATCCGTATTGTGAAGGATAACGGGAAGCAAAAACAATATCAGTAATATAATTTTCAATTTTTTCGTCTACATATACTTCGCGTACCACCTCGCGTGCATGGATGATGTCTTCGGCTTTAAGGCATGATTGGGTTTCATTTTTAACACAGCCTATATTCTGACGCAATATCAATTTTTCTTCCTCTTTCGTTGGGTAACCTATAACAATTTTCAACATAAAACGGTCTAATTGAGCTTCAGGAAGAGGATAAGTGCCTTCCTGTTCGATAGGATTTTGCGTTGCCATTACTAAAAACGGTTCCGATAAAGGATAGGAAATTTCTCCGATGGTAACCTGACGTTCCTGCATGGCTTCCAACAAGGCACTTTGTACTTTTGCGGGAGCACGGTTTATTTCATCTGCCAATATAAAATTAGCGAATATTGGACCTTTTTTAACGATAAACTCTTCTTTCTTCTGGCTATAAATCATTGTCCCTATTAAATCGGCCGGCAACAAATCGGGGGTAAATTGTATGCGACTGAACTTCGCCTGAATAATATTCGCCATGGATTTAATTGCTAAGGTTTTTGCTAAACCAGGAACTCCTTCCAACAGTATATGTCCATTCGATAATAAACCGATAAACATTTGTTCTACCATTGATTTTTGTCCGATAATGACTTTACTCATTTCCATGTTTACAATATCAACAAAAGAGCTTTCTCTTTGAATGCGATCGTTTAATTCTTTAATATCCACTGTATTTGTCATTTTTTATTGTTTTTTACCTTCTATGTAACGTTTGGGCAGCTTTGTTTATTTTTTAAATGTAAAAAAAAGAGCCATCCCTTAAGACAGCTCTTATACCGTATTTTATTTTCTTATTTTACTTCTTCAAAATCAACATCCGTTACTTCATCGTCTTTTTTGGTGTTCTCCGCATCTTGTGTAGGTTCTTGAGGAGGGGTTTGTTGATTTTGTGCATTATACATTTCCTGAGAAATGCTATTCCACAATTGATTCATTTCATTCATACTTGCATCTATACCAACAAGGTCTTTGTTTTTATGTACTTCTTTTAAGCGTTCGAGTACGGCTTCGATAGCGGCTTTTTTATCGGCAGGTATCTTATCGCCATATTCTTTCAATTGTTTTTCGGTACTGAAAATCATGGTATCAGCAGCATTCAGTTTGTCAACTTCTTCTTTTATTTTTTTATCAGCTTCTGCATTGGCAGTAGCTTCGTTTTTCATACGTTCTATCTCGCTATCGGTTAAACCGGAAGAAGCTTCGATACGGATTTTTTGTTCTTTACCCGTTGCTTTGTCTTTGGCGGTTACATTGAGAATACCGTTAGAATCGATATCAAAAGTAACTTCAATTTGAGGAATTCCTCTGGGAGCGGGCATAATACCATCCAAATGGAAACGGCCTATGCTCTTGTTTCCACTTGCCATGGGACGTTCGCCTTGCAACACATGTATTTCGACAGATGTTTGGTTGTCGGCAGCGGTAGAGAACACTTCCGATTTTTTGGTTGGAATGGTTGTGTTTGATTCTATTAAGCGGGTCATTACACCACCCAAAGTTTCAATTCCCAGGGATAAAGGTGTTACATCAAGTAAAAGCACGTCTTTCACTTCACCTGTAAGCACACCACCTTGAATAGCAGCTCCTACGGCTACCACTTCGTCAGGATTTACCCCTTTAGAAGGAGTTTTTCCGAAGAAATCTTCCACTACTTTTTGAATAGCAGGAATACGGGTAGAACCACCTACCAAAATCACTTCGTTGATATCGGCTGCTTTCAAACCGGCATCGCTAAGTGCTTTTTTACAAGGCTCGATGGTAGCACGTATCAAGTGATCGCACAATTGTTCAAACTTCGCACGACTTAAGGTTTTTACCAAGTGCTTTGGAACACCATCAACAGGCATAATATAAGGAAGATTTATTTCTGTAGAAGTAGCACTCGACAATTCGATTTTTGCTTTTTCGGCAGCTTCTTTCAAACGTTGGTGTGCCATCGGATCTTTGCGAAGGTCAATATTATATTCTTTTTTAAATTCTTCCGCTAACCAATCAATGATAACATGGTCGAAATCATCTCCACCAAGGTGAGTGTCTCCATTGGTAGATTTCACTTCGAAAACCCCGTCTCCAAGTTCAAGGATAGAAATATCGAAAGTACCTCCGCCAAGGTCAAAGACCGCTACTTTAGAATCGGACATTTTTTTATCCAGCCCGTAAGCCAACGCAGCAGCAGTAGGTTCGTTGATGATACGTTTTACATTCAAGCCTGCTATTTCGCCCGCTTCTTTTGTTGCCTGACGTTGTGAGTCGCTGAAGTAGGCAGGAACTGTAATAACAGCCTCTGTAACTTCTTGTCCCAAATAATCCTCGGCTGTTTTCTTCATCTTTTGAAGTATCATTGCCGATATTTCCTGCGGAGTATATAAGCGATCGTCTATCTTGACACGCGGTGTATTATTATCTCCTTTAACAACGGTATAACTAACACGTTTCACTTCTTTATCAACCCTATCAAACGTTTCACCCATAAAACGCTTAATGGAAGAAACCGTTTTCTGAGGATTCGTTACGGCTTGTCTTTTTGCCGGGTCTCCGATTTTTCGTTCTCCGTTTTCAATAAAACCAATGATAGACGGGGTTGTTCTGTTTCCTTCACTATTGGGTATAACAACCGGCTCATTACCTTCCATTACAGCAACGCATGAGTTGGTTGTTCCTAAATCAATTCCTATTATTTTTCCCATTATTTTTAAATATTTATATGATTAATTTCTTTTTTTTAAATTTCTTAGCTATTCTCAATCATTATGCCAAAAGCCTGAAAAACGGGCTTCAAATACTCTACATGCCTGTTTTATTACTATTTAACTGATTTCCCCTTGCTGTCATCATTCTTTCTTTTCTGACAAAACGGCAGTAAATCCCCGACAAGGTGGTACCATAATCCAAAAAAGCTTGTGTCAATAAAAAGCGAAAAAAGGTGAAAAAGAAATAGAAAACATATATTTTTTTTATACCTTTGCCAATCATAATAAAAAAGGTTTAAAAATTCTTTTAAAATGAGTCAAACTATTATTTACGCAGTAATTACACTAGGTGGTGTTGGCATTGTAGCCGCCGTTATTTTGTATTTTCTTTCCCAAAAGTTCAAAGTATATGAAGATCCGAAGATAGATGTCATAGCCGACTTGTTGCCCGGCGCCAATTGCGGTGGTTGCGGCTATGCCGGTTGCAGAGCTTTAGCAGAAGCTATTGTTAAAAGTGGCAGCTTAGAAGGGAAAACCTGCCCGGCAGGAGGCAATGATGCGAACAGTAAAATAGCTGAAGTTATGGGAGAAACAGCAAGTGTCATGGAGCCAAAGCTATGCATTATCCGTTGCAACGGCACACTCGAAAATGCCCCTCATAAATACAATTACGATTCAATCGTTTCTTGTGCCTATGCCCATTCCTTGGGTGCCGGCGAAAGTGCCTGCGGCTACGGATGCTTAGGCTTAGGCGATTGTGTAAAAGCTTGTAATTTTAACAGTCTTCACATTGACCAAAACACAGGCTTACCAATTGTTAATTACGAAACCTGCGTGCTGTGTGGGGCTTGTGTGAAAGCTTGCCCTCGCAATATCATTGAAATCAGAAATAAACAAGACAACAATGCCGTTTGGGTGTCCTGTATGAACAAAGAAAAAGGCGTTGATGCTAAGAAAAACTGCAAAGTAGCTTGCATCGCTTGCCGTAAATGTGAAAAAGCTTGTGAATTTGGTGCTATTACCATTGAAAATAACTTGGCTTTTATTGATTCTGCCAAATGTACCGCTTGTCTCAAATGTGTTGCCGGTTGCCCAACAGGGGCTATCCTTACATTGCTGCAAACAAGCACAGCAACCGAATAAATAGAGTATTGACTCTGTTTCTTATTTTTATAACCTATTTAACTTCAAAATATAATGGACAATAACAACCCCCAATACTTCGCAAACGAGCCGGATAACACCAAAAATAAACGTCCTGCTTTCTTAACTACCTTGTGTATATTAACATTTATAGGTAGTGGCTTCTCTTTATTATCACAAATCTTTTCCTATGCTTATTATGATAAAATTCCTGACATGATGATAAACATGGCGGATATTATCGGCGGACAATATGGAAAAATGTATCTCGACTTAGCAGAGACCTTCTCAAGCATGCCTCCCTATTATTTTCTGCTCTTAGCAGTAGTATATTTTTTATCCATCACCGGAGCTACCTTGATGATACTGCTTCGTAAAATAGGATTTCACATCTATACCATCAGTCAACTTTTGGTGATAGGATTGCCCTTATTAATTTTACATGCTCCTTTTAATATCGGGAATCTTCTCTTAGCGCTTGCATTCGTTTTGTTTTACGCTCGCTACTTAAAAATCATGAAATAATCTATGTTTGAAACCATACCTGCGGAATTTCCTCTATTATCACAACGTGTTCACGGCAAGCCCTTGATTTATCTTGACAATGCAGCAACAACACAAAAGCCTGTTTCTGTCATTGAAGCCGTTAACACGTATTATGAAACTATTAATAGCAATGTACACCGCGGCGTTCATCATTTAAGTCAACTTGCCACCGAAGCCTACGAAGAAGCCCGTAAACAAGTACAACTCTTTATTGGTGCCAAACACGCTCATGAAGTCATTTTCACTCGCGGCACAACAGAATCTATTAATTTAGTTGCTGCCACTTTTGCCCGTGAAATACTTCATCCCGGTGATGAAATCATTATAAGCACCATGGAACATCATTCCAATATCGTTCCTTGGCAATTAGCCTGTGAGCAAAGCGGAGCAAAACTTAAAATTATTCCCATCACCGTCCAAGGGGAATTAATGATGGACGCCTACGAACAACTTTTTTCCAAAAAAACAAAAATAGTTGCCATCACACAAGCTTCCAATGCCTTAGGAACTATTAATCCCCTTAAAGCCATCGTCGATACAGCCCATGCACACCAAGTGCCGGTACTTATTGATGGAGCCCAAGGAATTAAATCGTGCGGTATCAATGTACAGGAACTTGATTGCGATTTTTATTGTTTCTCCGGACATAAAATCTATGCTCCCATGGGAATCGGTGTTTTATACGGCAAAGAATCATGGCTCAATAAACTACCTCCCTACCAAGGGGGAGGCGATATGATTGAACAGGTGAGCTTTGAAAAAACCACTTTCAATACCTTGCCTTTTAAGTTTGAAGCAGGCACTCCCAACGTGGCAGGAGCCATAGGATTACAACATGCCTTGTTGTTTATTGAAAAATACGGACATCAAAACATGATTAATTACGAAAAAGACTTGCTGTATTACGCCATAGAACAAATGCAAGCCATTAAAGACATCCGTTTTATCGGTACTGCAAAAGAAAAAACAGCCGTTGTTTCCTTTTTATTGGGAAATCATCATCCTACGGACGTGGGAACGCTTATTGATTTTATGGGTGTTGCTGTAAGAACCGGACATCATTGCACTCAACCTTTGATGGATTTCTTAACGATCCCCGGAACAGTAAGAGCTTCGTTCGCAATCTATAACACGAAATCCGATATTGACATGCTGGTTAAAGCCTTACTTACCGCTCAAAAAATGCTGAATTAAATTATGAAAATTATTTGCTTTTATAATAATTATCCTCATATAACAAGCACTTTCCCCACAATAAAACACCCCCTTTTTTATTTAAAACCGGATACTTCCATCCTCACTAACAACCGACCGTTTTTCATCCCCGAATTTACCGAAGATATTCACGCACAAGCGGAATTAGTAATTCGCATCGATAAACTAGGCAAATACATTGACGCGTCCTTTGCTCCTACCTATTTCCATGAAATAGCAGTGGGCGTTAATCTTTTTGATAAAAAATTACAGGAAACATGCATCCGCAAGGGACTTCCCTGGGATAGCAGTACGGTTTTTGAAAACTCGGCAGCACTGAGTCCTTTTTATCCCCTGACATCCTTCGAAGATATCACCAAACTGGAGATAAAACTAACCAAAAACAATACGGAAATTACCCATGGCAATACGGGTTCCATGTGTTTTTCCATTAACTCATTAATTGCTTATATATCTACATATTTTACACTTAAAACAGGCGATATCCTTTTTACCGGCTGTCCTTTTCCTTCCATTCCTCTTGCCATACACGATGTGCTGGAAGTGGAAATAACAAATGAGAGACGTATGAAATTCAGAATTAAATAATACATACTATGACTGCAAGTAATTTCAGTTTTTGGGAAATATTAATGTTGCTTTGTTTTGCCATCAGTTGGCCAGTATCCATCATCAAAGCTTTACGCACCAAAATCGTGAAAGGAAAAAGCCCTTTCTTTATGATGATTATTATTTTAGGCTATGCCTTTGGTATCATTAATAAAATCATAAACGATTTTGATTTTGTTACTTATTTATGGGCATTTAACATGCTGCTGGTAAGTGTAGATTTATTCTTATACTATAAATATATCCACAATGAATGCTGACACATACAACATTTATACGCTTCTATCGTTATTAGACTTTAATTTAAAAATAAAACCATTAAATAATTAACATATTAAAAAAATTACAAAAAATGAAAACAAAGTTATTTGTCTGTTTATTTGTCGTGTTAGGTGCGTTAAGCACACAAGCCCAAGCCCCTTACAAACACAGTATCGGTGGTATTTTAGGATTTATTGAAGGAGGTTCTTACAAAACCTTTGTTGCCGATAATTTTGCTATCCAAGTTGATTTTGGATTCCGTTTTTCACATTATGCATTAGGTGCTGACGTGAATGGCAACTTCATGTATGAACAAGCCATTAAAAACGGTTTCTATTGGTTTGCCGGCGGAGGTCTTAGTGTAGGACCTGCCTTTGGAGGAACTGTATTTTCAAATAATCCTTTAGGATTTAGATTGGGGTTAAATGCAATCGGTGGTGCAGAATATAAATTCGCAAAGATACCCCTCACACTGCAAGCCGATATTCGTCCCGGTGTAGCTTTCTATATATATAATAATTATTTCCCGGTACGTTTCGATTATAGTTTCTTTAATGCAAGTGCCCGCTATACCTTTTAACGTATAATTTTTTAAACAAAAACCACAAGAAGAGAATTTGGTTATTCTCTTCTTTTTTATTATTATTAAATTTATAAAAATATTTTTCAAGAATTGATTGTTTATATTATTGATTTTTGTAACTTTGCAGCCTTAAAAAATACAAGCTTCGAAAAATAAATAGCGTACACATTCAGCTTATTAGAAGGCTTATACACAGCTAACACATTACGACATTAACATAAAAGCATCAAGATGAAAGTATATCAAACGAGTGAGATAAGAAATATTGCCCTTATAGGAGGAGCGCGTTGCGGAAAAACTACCTTATCGGAAGCCATGTTGTTTCATGGCGGTGTAATTAGTCGCCGAGGAAGCGTAGACGACAAAAATACCGTTTCCGATTACAGAGACATTGAATTGGAGCGTCAGAATTCTATTTATTCCTCTGTTCTTTACGCAGAACATGCAGGAGTGAAAATTAACATGATAGATTGCCCCGGCTTTGATGATTTTGTGGGTGAAAGGATAGCCGCTTTACGCGTTACCGAT
>JAQVNO010000071.1 GCA_028703095.1 Bacteroidales bacterium | reverse complement strand
AAGGCTTCCTCATCTGTAAAATTTTCCAATAGGATGGAAAAGCTCTAATTAACAATTTACTATGGATGAATTAAGAGTGTGTGTTATAATTTATATGAAGTTTTGTATGAAGGTTTACTATTTAATAATTTTTTTATATACATTTGCAAATAAATTCACATCATTAATTAATATATAAAAATTGAATAAAATGCTTAAAATTAAATCTAAAAAATCATCAATAAACATTGCATTAATTGCGTGTGTTTTTGCTATGACATGGATGGTAAGTTGTAATAAATACGATAAATTGCCTGTTGTCGGAAAGTGGGAATGTGATATTAAGGAATTAAGAGGTTTGGATGTTGATTCCTGTAAAGAAACACTTCTTTTTAATTCAGGGGTAGATTATACCTATGTTCAAGACTTTATTGAACGCAAACCCGGAAGTTTGGATAAATGGCAAATCAAAGGTAATTTTGAACGTAAGAACAACAAAATCACATTTTACAATCGTGTAAAAGATGGTACTCAACCGCAACCGGAAGTAACCTACAAATATGAATTAGCCGAGAATGATAGTTTGGTGCTGATAGTTGAAGGAGAAGGTTACCCCGAAGACAGAAAAATGTATAAAAGGGTTAATTAAATTCTATAATTTGTAACATAAGGATTTTGGGTAAAAACAAAATCCTTTTTTTTTATTCCAAATAAGCTTTCAAGTATTCGGCAGTATAGCCTTTTCCTTTTTTAACAACTTGTTCGGGAGTGCCTTCACTGACAATATATCCGCCTTTTTGGCCGCCTTCTGGTCCTAAATCTATAATCCAATCGGCTACTTTAATAACATCCATGTTGTGTTCGATGACAACAATGGTGTTTCCTTTTTCAACCAACTGATTTAACACATCCAATAATATACGGATGTCTTCAAAATGTAATCCGGTGGTAGGTTCGTCTAAAATATAAAATGTTTTTCCCGTGTCTTTTTTACATAGTTCGGCGGCTAATTTAATCCGCTGAGCTTCTCCTCCGGAAAGAGTTGTGGAGGCTTGACCTAAATGTAAATAGCCTAAACCTACTTTTTCCAATACTTCCAGTTTGTATTTTATGGAGGGGATGCCCTCAAAAAAGGAAATGGATTCGGTAATGTTCATATCCAGAATATCAGTGATAGATTTCCCTTTATACCTAATTTCCAGGGTTTCTCTATTGTATCGTTTGCCGTTACAGGTTTCACAATGCACATAGATATCGGGAAGGAAACTCATTTCTATGTTACGGACACCGGCTCCTTTACACGCTTCGCATCGACCGCCTGTTACATTGAAGGAGAATCTTCCGGCTTGATAATTCCGGATTTTTGATTCCGGTAAGGAAGCAAATAATTTACGGATTTCATCGAAGACACCTATATAGGTAACCGGATTGGAACGTGGAGTCCGACCAATGGCTTGTTGACTTATTTCTTTCACCTTATCAATATGTTCCAATCCTACTATTTCTTGCTAGGGTAGAGGTTCTCTTTCGGCACGGTAAATATATTTGTTTAAAATAGGATATAAGGTAGCATTGATGAGCGACGATTTTCCGCTTCCGGATACTCCTGTGACACAAATAAATTTACCTAAAGGGAAATGCACATTGATGGATTTTAAATTATGCCCGCCGGCACCTTTCAAAACGATGCTTTCTCTATTCCCTTTACGACGTATGCGGGGAATTTCAATGCGTTTTCTACCCGATAAATAATCGGCAGTAAGAGACTGAGATTTCACTATGTCATCATAACTTCCTTGTGCTACAATATAACCACCTTTCATACCTGCACAGGGACCAATATCGACTATAAAATCGGCATTTTTCATGGTATCAAGGTCATGTTCAACGACTATCACAGAATTCCCAGCATCACGCAAAGCTTTCATGGAGTCAATCAACCGATGATTATCGCGTTGATGCAAACCGATACTGGGTTCATCTAAAATATATAATACATTTACCAACTGAGAACCAATCTGTGTTGCCAGTCGAATACGTTGGGCTTCCCCTCCGGAAAGACTTTGCGATGAGCGATTTAAACTTAAATAATCAATGCCTAAATTTAATAAAAATTGTAATCGTGTTTTAATTTCTCTCACGATATCAAAGGCTATTATTTTTTGTTTTTCATCAAGATAATCATTGATATGATCAAACCATTCGTTTAAAAAACGTATATCCATTGCTGATAGTTCGGCTATGTTTTTCCCTCCGATTAAGAAGTACAATACTTCTTTTTTTAACCGGCTGCCATTGCATACATCGCAACATTTGGTATGCATAAATTGCTGTGCCCATTTACGTATGTTGGCAGGAGCTTCTTCTGTATTTTGTGAAACGATAAAATTGATAATTCCTTCGTAATTATTAGAATAAGTATAGGTGTTGGAGGTTTCATTTTTCATCATAATGGGTTTGCTACTCCCGTAGAAAATTATATTTAAGGCTTCTTCGGGGATTTGTTCTATGGGGGTATCCAAACTAAATTGATAGTGAAGCGCAATACCTTCTATTTGTTTAAAAACCCAATTGCTTTTATAGGTGCCTAAAGGAGTAATTCCTCCGGCGCGTATGGATTTTCGAGGGTCGGTAATTAATTTATCGATATCTGTTTCAGAAATATAACCCAATCCGTTGCAACGCGGGCATGAGCCATAGGGTGAATTGAATGAAAAAGTGTTGGGCTCCGGCTCAGGGTAGGAAATGCCGGTAGTAGGACACATTAAAAAACGACTGTAGGTTTTTGCGGTTTTTTGATTTTCATCCATTATCATGAGTGTGCCTTTGCCGTATTTCATGGCTAATTCAATGGATTTCATCAGCCGGGTTCTGTTTTCTTCTTTAACAGAGAGAGTATCAATAACGATTTCAATATCGTGTGTTTTGTAGCGGTCTAATTGCATACGTAGCATAATCTCTTTCATCTCACCATCAATGCGTACATGCAAAAATCCCCATTTTAAGATTTGTTGAAAGACTTCGCGGTAATGCCCTTTTCTGCCTTTTACAATAGGAGCCAAGAGGTAAATAATTGTGTTGTGGTGTTGTTTTAAAATGAGTTCACAGATTTGCTTTTCCGTGTAGCGAATCATAGGTTCATGAGTATGATACGAATAGGCTGTGGAAACGCGTGCATATAACAAACGTAGAAAATCATATATCTCTGTAATAGTGCCTACAGTTGAACGAGGGCTGCGATTTACGGTTTTTTGCTCGATAGAAATAACCGGACTTAAGCCGGTAATTTTGTCTACTTCAGGTCTTTCCATTTCACCTATATAGCGACGGGCATAGGCAGTGAAAGTTTCCATGTATCGTCTTTGTCCTTCAGCATAGATGGTGTCAAAAGCAAGAGATGATTTACCGGAACCCGATAATCCTGTGATAACAACAAATTTATATCTGGGAATAACTAAATTGACATTTTTTAAATTATGTTTCTTTGCCCCCCAAATTTCCAGATTCTCTTCTCTAATTGACATAAATGTTGCTTAACGTGTATGATGTTAGTAGTTTATTTTATTGAATGATTGTTCGTTAGAATAAATTAAAGTTGTTTACAAAAGTAAGAAAAAAAGCCTTATGAGCTTGTTAAATATTACAGCAAATTAAAAATATACTATTTTTTTAATGTTTTAAAGGAAAGAATATGTGTGCTAACAGCCACAGCTATGATAAACAACAGAATGCGAATCCAAACATTTTCCACAAACACAAATGCGGAAATTAAAATGCTTGTCCACAACAAGGAAATGGTAAATAGCTTTGTTGGTAAAGAGATAGTTTTGTTTTTTTGAAAATTTACTATGTAGGGTCCCAGATATTTATTTTTCAATAACCACTCTTGTAAACGGGGCGAACTTTTCATAAAAAGGAATGAGGACAACAAAAGAAAAGGCGTTGTGGGCAATAGCGGAACAAAAATACCGATTATACCAAGAATGAGTGTAAAAAAAGCGAAGAAAATGAAAAGGATACGTATCATTTTATAAAACTGATAATAGCAATGATGATACAAAAGAAAATACTGATGTTACGAGCCAAAAACCATCGTATCATGAATTGGTCTATGCCTGAATTTTGTATGGCTTCCCATTTTTCCATAGGTCCCATCCAAAATCGGGGTTTGTATTTGTTCTCAGGATGTTTTACGTATTCTGATAGTAAATAAAATAAAACAATAGACAATGGAAGCAGTAAAAATGATGCTAAATAATGCAGGGAAATATAGTTTAATCCTATGCTTAATGCAATGATGCCATAGGGAGAAAATGTAAATAGAAAGGCTAGCACTAATTGGATTGTTTTGTTTTTAATGATAACAGCCAAAGTTTGTTTATGAATGCTTTTATCGGCTTCATAGTCCATGACCGAATGTACATATAAAATGTTAGCTACCAATAAGCCAACAACGGAAGAAACAATCCATACATCCTTTGAAATAAGACCACATGCAGCATAAAATACTCCCGACATTAGTAATGGACCACATATCAATCCGATAATTAGTTCTCCCATGCCATGATAACTCAGGTGTAAGGGATAGCCTGAATAGGAAACACTTAGAAAGCCGGTGATTAGAATAAAATACAGGATCACAATGCCTCTATGGGCAAAAATAATTCCTCCCATAACGAAAGCCAGGGTAAAAATAATAAGTATGGCTTTTACTAATTGTTTTTCGCTTACTTTTCCGGATAGCAAGTAATTGCATTTCCCTTTGCGTATAGGCGATATACTGTTATGACTTTGTATGCTTTCGCGGTTCTTTTTGTAATCGAAATAATCATCAGTTAAATTTGCCCCTAAGTGAACGAAGATTACTCCCAAAATGGCAAAAACGGAAAGTGAAATAGAAAATGTCTCGGTTTGCAAAGCCATACATACGGCTAAAAAAGCAGGCATTAAACTTTGAGGAAGTGCTGTTGTGCGAGCATTGTTTAACCAGAAGGTAATAAAACGAATCATCCGGTGATTGGCTGTTTTTGCAAAATGTTATTCGCAAAAAATACCGTTTTTAATATTTGTTTCAGGGTCGGTAAGATCAATTGTTAAATCCGAACAATTGAGTCCTGATTGTAGGGGTTCTTCATTTTCGTAAATTAATTCTCCGTTGTCGTATTCTTTACAGTTGCATAATTTAACACAAGAAGTTAAACCAATTACGATGAGAGATAAAAGACTGATTATTACAATACCTTTTTTCATGCTATGTTGTTTTTTAATGAATAGTGAATAAGTTTGCAAAAGTATATATTATTTTTGGTAATTTCATTGCTTTGTCTATGTTTTTTTGTCATCAATGTAATTTTATAAGCATAATCAACGAGTGCTTGCCCTTTGTTTACTAATTAATGTAATCTAAAAATGAAGTAAATAAAAAGAATGCATTTATATTTTTAAAAATGTTTATTTATAGTTAAAAAATGATTATTTTTGCGAATCAGAAATTTCTTAACAATTAAAAAATAAGCAATATGGAAACGTGGTGGACATCAATGGATATAATGCATCAAATAATTTGGGGCATCGCAATAGTAACAAGTTTAATATTTGTTATACAAATGATTATGACTTTTATTGGCATGGATTCAGATGTTGATTTTTCAGGTGATATGGGAGATGCTCCCATGTCGGAGTTGACGTCAATGCCTTTTCAATTATTCACGTTTAGAAATTTTATCAATTTCTTTTTAGGGTTTAGTTGGTCCTATATTATTGTAAGTGATAAGATTGATAGAACACTATGGATAGTCGTACTCTCTACTTTTGTAGGTATTTTTATTGTAGCAGGAGTAATGCTTATTTTTTATTTACTCAGTAAGATGACGGAAAGCGGAAATATAGAAACTACACAAACCATAGGGTTAACTGCAGACGTATATATCCCTATTCCCGGGAATAGAGAAGGTAAAGGGAAAATACAAGTGAGTGTGCAAAATAGTGTCAGAGAATAGGATGCAATTACTGCCGAAGAGGATTTAAAAACGGGCAATATTGTAAAAATAAAAGAAGTAGTAGAAGGAAATATATTATTAGTAGAAAAAATATAAATAAATCATTAAAATCTATACATTATGGAATTTATCACATTAATTATTATCATAGTAGCTGTCTTTTTTATCACTTTTGCAGCGATATTAAGTCGATATAAACGCTGTCCTTCGGATAAAATATTAGTAGTTTACGGTAAAACGGGAAAAAATACGAGTGGAGGACATAGTTCGGGAAAATGTATACACGGGGGAGCAGCTTTTATTTGGCCTGTTTTTCAAAATTATGCGTTTTTAGATTTAACACCTATTTCCATAGAGTGTAATCTCACCAACGCATTGAGTCGCCAAAATATACGTGTAGATGTGCCTTGTCGTTTTACGGTGGGTATTTCAACGGAGCCCGACAATATGACCAATGCGGCGGAACGTTTATTAGGGTTGAAATCAGAACAAATACAGGAACTTGCCAAAGATATTCTCTTTGGACAATTACGTTTGGTAATAGCAACCATGGATATTGAAGAAATCAATGCTGATAGGGATAAATTTCTTATAAACATAAGCCAAAATGTGGAACAAGAAATGCGTAAAATAGGCTTAAAGCTTATAAATGTAAATGTTACTGACATACGAGATGAATCGGGTTACATTGAAGCTTTAGGGAAAGAAGCTGCCGCAAAAGCTATCAACGAAGCTAAGAAGAGTGTAGCAGAACAAGAACGTTTTGGGGAAATCGGTAAAGCCGAAGCTTATAGAGATAAAAATATAAGAATAGCAGAAACAGTAAGAGATAAACGTATACGTACGGCTGACGCCAATGCAACAGCAGTGGAAGGGGAGAACCAATCCAAAATTATCATTGCCAATTCAGATTCCGCACGAAGAGAACGCGAAGCAGAAGCCATGAAAAAAGCAGTAGCGGCAGAAAAAGTACAACAAGCCAGAGCACTACAAGAAGCTTACGATGCCGAGCGTCAAGCAGAATTAACACGTGCTGAGAAGGAAAAAGCAACACAGAAAGCTAATATTGTGGTAACTGCTGAAATTGAAAAGGAAAAAGCCATTATTGATGCAGAAGCCGTTGCCGAAACATTCCGAAGAAAAGCAAAAGGTGAAGCCGATGCTATTTTTGCTAAAATGGAAGCAGAAGGGAAGGGTATGTATGAGATTCTTTCTAAACAAGCCGATGGGTATAAGCAATTGGTCAATGCTGCCGGTGGTGATACGAAAAATGCTGTTACTTATTTGATTGCCGAAAAACTTCCGGAATTAGTTAAAACGCAAGTCGAAGCTATCAAGAATCTTAAAATTGATAAAATTATGGTTTGGGACGGTAATAATGCCAAAGGAGAACAAACCACAACGGCTAATTTTGTTTCCGGTTTAATGAAATCCGTACCTCCTTTAAATGATTTGTTTAATATGGCCGGGATGACTCTGCCAAATTATCTGGGCAAAGAAAAAGAAAGCCAAGAGTCTATTGTTGAAGAAGTAAACGAAACCCAGCCCACGGAGGAAGTAGATAAAAAACAAGAAAAGAAGAAACATTCATAGATTCATGTCGTTACAATTAGTTGTAATAGGATGCGGTTCCGCTACGCCGGCAGGCAATCGAATATCCAGTTCTTTTGCGTTAAAGAAAGGGAATGAGGTATTTCTTATTGATTGCAGTGAAGGTTCCCAGATGCGATTGAAACCCTATGGTATTCGAATGAATAAAATTTCACGTATTTTTATCAGCCATTTACACGGAGATCATTATTTTGGTCTTGTTGGCTTGTTATCTACTTTTCATCTTTTCGGCAGAAAGGATGAATTGCATGTTTACGGTCATTCATTGTTAAAAGAAATTATTGATATACAAATGAAAGTGGGTAATACAAGCCTGTCATATCCTTTACACTTTCATGAAATAGAAGCAGAAAAAAATGCATTAATTTATGAAGACGATGCTATGACAATCGAGACTTTCCCTTTGATTCACAGTATTCCAACCAATGGTTTCTTATTTAAAGAGAAAGGGCGTCCCTTAAACCTCAAAAAAGACTTTGTGAAAACATATAATCCCAGTGTTGATTGTATGCAAAGCATCAAAGAAGGCAATGATTTTATGGATAGCGATGGACATGTTTTACTGCATAAAGAGATTACCGAACCCTCTTCCTTTAAGCCCAAAATATTTGCATATTGCTCTGATACGGTTTATACGGAAACCATTATTCCCTATATCAAAGGTGCCGATTTGCTCTATCATGAAGCTACTTTTATGGATGATATGCTTTATGCTGCCAAAGATAAACTGCATGCTACTGCTTCACAAGCAGCACGTATAGCCGCTACTGCGGAAGTAAAGGCTTTACTTATCGGTCATTATTCTGCTCGCTATGCTTCAATTGATCCGTTGTTGGAGGAAGCAAAACGATTTTTTCCAAATACGATTGCCGCTGAAGAAGGATTGGTAATAGAGGTGTAAAATACTTTAAGTAAGACTATTTAATAATCGCTATATACTCTTTTGCTTCCTTATTATAATTAATATCAACCTTATAGCCTTTTCCCATTTGATGGTGTGCCCATGCTTGTGTCTCGTCATAGTTATTTGACCTATATTTATCTATAATTTTTATACTATCCATATCAAACGATTTGCAAATAAATCTTCGCTCGTTTTTATAGCCAAAACTAACTATTCTTCCTTTATCCATTTCATTTTGTATCCACTTAATGATATTTTTATCATTATTTATGGAAAAAGAAATACTTGCATTATTATCCTTTTTTATAGGATTATATTTAGCATATAATTCCGTATCAATATCTTTAGTAATAGCATAGTTTACATATTTTTTGTCGGATGAAAAAATAAAATAGCTTTTATTTAACTCCATCATAGAAATGCTATTAAGTATTAAATAAATGAATTCACAGTCATTACGGTAAATAGCACTTGTAAAAGGTAAATTATTTATTAATGAAATAGGATAATTTTTTACTTCCAAATGTATGTTACTATCAGTATAAACAAGCAAACCATTAACAAGTGTGCTATCGGTGTATGTAATAATCTCTTCTACAATAATACTATCAGTGTAAATTTTTATACCATTAACAAAAGTACTATCCATATATACAACATTATTTTCCCTTAAATAAAAGGGGAAACCTGTACAATCTTCTTTTTGTGAGTACACATTTATTGTAATTCCTAATAAAATAAATAAAAAATTTACTGATTTAAACATATTAATATCTCCTTTAAAATTTTTAAGATTTATAAGCTACTCCATGGTATTTTCCATCATTATCAATCCATTGTGTGACTAAATAACCATGTTGAACTTTTCGTTTTACCCATCTATCAAATCTATTTTTATTGTCTGTAACTATTTTTCTAAAGCCATACATCAAATCATCAGAAGTAGTATCATTAATTTCTTGAAAAGGGTCATTAGGATCAATAATAAAAATGGTAGTGTCATAATTACTATTTGTTTCTGTAATAAAGCCATAAAATAAAAGTGTAGATTCTTCATTAAGAGAAAGAATAAAATATCCCGGATTTTCAACACCAATTTGTCCATTAAGAACTGATTCAAAGTATACAAACAAAGAATCTTCATCTTCTTGATAAATTGCATATTGAAAAGGAGCCTCATTTTCCGTTAATATAAAAGGGTATCCATCGTCAGGATTAAATTTTTGGATTACGGAATGTTCATAACTTGGCATTACATTCTTATTCTCTTTCTCTTTATTGCAAGATATCATGGTTATTAAAGCAAAAACCATAAAACTAATTAAATTTAAAATGTTTTTCATATGCTATTTGTTAATTGTTTTTTACTATGAATTTTTCATTACAAAAATATCTTAATTATTTTTTTATTTTTTATATAATTGATTTATAGTTTTATTTGGAATAATTTAAAATGACAATAAATTATTTATAAAATACTTTATTCTTCCCATTTCAACGCAATTGCAAAATATTTTTTTGTTCTCTTATTATAATTAATATCTACTCTATAACCTTGCTGCATTTTTTCATGAGCCCATTCTTGCGTTTCATTAAAATCTTCTGATTCTTTTTTATCTTTTATTTTCCATCCAAAACAGGTATATCCACTTCCTTCATTTGTGTCAATTGGATCAATTATCCAAGTTGTATCATAATAACTACTTGTTTCTGAAATAAAACCATAAAATAAAAGGTTATTTTCATCATTAAAAGAAAGGGCAAAGTATCCAAAATTTGTTTCTTCTTCAAGAATGGATTTAATATTTGCAAACAAAGAATCTTCATCTTCTTGATAAATTGCATATTGAAAAGGAGCCTCAGTTTCCGTTAATATAAAAGGATATCCATCGTCAGGATTAAATTTTTGGATTACTGAGTGTTCATAACTTGGTATGACATTCTTATTCTCTTTCTCTTTATTGCAAGATATCATGGTTATTAAAGCAAAAATCATAAAACTAATTAAATTTAAAATGTTTTTCATTTACTTTTTGTTAATTGTTTTTTTATTATGAATTTTTTTTTACAAAAGTATATTAATTATTTTTATTTTTCATTTTTATTTTTCATTTTTATAAAATTGATTTATAGTTTTATTTGGAATAATTTAAAATAGCAATAAATTATTTTATAATTTATTTGGAAGGATTTTGGAAGAAATTCGATTAAAAAAACAATCCCCTGATCAATAAAGAAAGAGGGGATTGTAAAAATAAATAGGCAACGACTTACTCTTCCACCGGTGAGGGCAGTACCATCAGCGCGGGTGGGCTTAACTTCTCTGTTCGGAATGGGAAGAGGTGAACACCACCGCCATAGTCACCTAATTAGTCATAAAGTCGTATTTATTAGACTTATAAGTAACATCTATTGAAGATAAAGCAAAGAAATGAGTTTAGGAGTAACATACACTATAGAAGTCTACGGGTAATTAGTATTGCTTGACTTTAGTATTACTACTTTTACATCTGCAACCTATCAACGTCATCGTCTATGACGACCCTTAAAAGAAACCTCATCTTGAGGTGAGTTT
>JAQVNO010000070.1 GCA_028703095.1 Bacteroidales bacterium | reverse complement strand
AATAAACTCAGGAATAAACCAGGAATGATGTAAATATTCGTTTTGAATGCAATTTTCAAAATTTTGCAAGGCTGCCGACAAAACATCGGTGAAAAATTCTTCGGGAATTTTATCGTTAGCATTCAATACCTTACCTAATCTTTCAAAGGCATTTATTCGTTCATCGAGTGTCATATACATCTTTTTTATTTATTTTTGCAAAACTACTTAAATACTAAACAAGAAACAATCATCGTTAAGAAGTTTGGAATATTTTTTTATGAAAAAAATTATTTTGTTTTTTTTTGGATGTGTTTTCTTTATAAACATCTCTCAAGCACAACGTAAAGAGATGTACAAAGCGTTTGAAGATTCCATCATCAAATTGCACAAAGAAATTCTCCTGGAGCAAAATATCATCCTGAAATACCAAAAAAACGAAGACCTGCTCTTCTTAATGGAAGAAGCCATTCAGCAAAAGAATTCCATCAATTATCCGTTTGATTCCTTAAAAACCATTTCTGTCCTTACCTCTCCCGATAAGAAAGTACGTATTTTTACCTGGTACTTAATCGATGATGAAGGCACTCACGACCATTTCGGCTACATACAAGCCTATAACGAAGATAAAAATCGCTTTATGGTTTTTACCTTAACGGATAAATGGAGACAAATTCCCAATCCCGAGAGTCGTACCTTAGATTATTTATCGTGGTTTGGTGCTGTTTATTATGATATTATACAGACAGAAGTAAATAACAAGAAATATTACACCCTCCTGGGCTGGAACGGGGGAAATTTATTTTCTCAATACAAAGTTATCGATGTATTGAGTTTCAATAATCGAGGCAATCCTATCTTGGGGGCTTTTATTTTCCGTGCCTACGGCAAAGGCAAACCGGCACGTATAGTATTTGAATATGCCAAACTCTCCGGTTTAAACCTTATTTATGACACCCAACAACTTACCCAACGCTCTACTAAAAAAATAAAAGGTCATTACCGCTATCGAATCGACACCATATCCAGCCCCATGATTGTTTTCGACAGATTGATACCCATGGATGAATCATTACAGGAAATTCCACAATACCGGGTGGGGGAATCCAGCATCAACGATGCTTTTATCGAAAAAGACGGCAGGTGGCATTTTAAACAAAACGTAATCGCCCGCAACCCCGACAAACCTTTGCCAAAATACGACTACAAACCTAAGAAATATTATGATAGATAGTATATCATACCCTCCGATTTCTTTCCATTATTTGTCATAAATTTCTCCAAAAATTAGAAAAAGCATGGTTTTTGCAAACATGTATATATAAATCATAACAAATGCTTACCGATATTAAAAAAAAATATACATTTGCGTTTTCAAATTCATAAAAGCATAAAAAATATGAAAAAACTGATTTTTACAACATTATTTACGCTATTCTTAGGTTTCAGTATGGCGCAAGAAGCACCGAAAACCAAAAGTTTTTCTTTACCGAGTGTTGACATTAAAACCATAGACGGAAAAAGTTTTAACACCAAAGACATTCAAAACGATGGCAAGCCGATTATCATTTGTTTTTTCGCCACCTGGTGTAAACCTTGTATGGTAGAGCTTAAATCCATTGCCGAAGTCTACGATGATTGGCAGGATGAAACCGGTGTAAAAATCTATGCCGTTTCTATCGACGACAGCCGCTCCAGTGCGAAAGTACTCCCCCTTGTCAACGGCAATGCATGGGATTATGAAGTCTTATTAGACGAAAATCAAGACTTTAAAAGAGCCTTAAACGTAAATGACATTCCTCATACATTTATTTTAAACGCCAACAAAGAAGTGGTGTGGCAACATGCTTCCTATGCTCCCGGCGTGGAACAAGAATACATCGAAATCGTTAAGAAACTCTTAGAAGAAAAACCTTAAATCCATGAAACATTGTAAAGCGATTTTTATTCTCCTTTTTCTCGGATATATCTCTGCTTACGGACAAAACACCCTTTTACAAAACGGCAAATTGAGCGGTAATGTGCAATTGGATGCACAATATTACATTCCCGACAGCATCATCGGTGCCGAAGATTTGGAGAACAAAATAAGAGCCAATGTATTTGCCAATATAAATTATGTAAACGGCGGTTTTTCTGCCGGTTTTCGTTTCGAGCATTACGAATGGCCTCTTATTGATTTTGAAAAAATTAATTATGTCGGCAGCGGCATTCCGTATTATTATGCGGCGTATAATCATCAATATTTTGAAGTTGTTGTGGGTAGCTTTTACGAACAATTCGGCAGCGGGTTGATATACCGCTCCTACGAATCACGTAACTTAGGCTATGACAATGCCACACAAGGCATCAAAGTAAAAGCCAAACCTTACCAAGGCATTACCATTACCGGTGTGTGGGGCAAACAACGCAATTTATTTGTCAACGAAGGACAAGTGCGCGGTGCAGATGCCGATATTTCTTTTACCGAAATTTTTCCAATCATCGGCGATTCCAAATTCCGCAGCGGCATAGGGGCTTCCTTTGTCAGCAAATTTGAAAAAGACCAAGATCCCGACTATAAACTTCCGCAGAATATTGGAGCCTTTGCCGGTCGTGCCAATTTCGGTTATGCCGGCTTTAACCTACAAGGAGAATACGCCTGGAAATGCAACGACCCTTCGGCTGCCAACGAAATGATTTATAAACCCGGCGAAGCACTATTGCTTACCGCTTCCTACTCCATGAAAGGCTTGGGTGTTTTCTTAACCGGCTTGCGTACCGATAATTTTGATTTCCGAACCCTTCGCAATGCTTCTATTAACAACAACATCATCAATTATATTCCTACTCTCACCCGCGAACACGCCTACGCCCTGCCCTCTATGTATGCTTATTCCTCACAAGCAGTAGGACAAATCGGATTTCAAGCGGAAGTAACCTATAAAATACCGAAAAAGACGGTCATAGGCGGTAAATACGGCACCGACATCATGGTAAATTATTCCCGCATTCATGGTATCAAGAAAAACTACGTCCCCGAAGCCATTGCCGCTGACGGAACTATAATGCTCGCCGGTACCGACGGCTATACCTCTCCTTTCTTTGCTTTCGGGAAAGAAGTGTATTTTGAAGATTTCAATATTGAAATCGGACGACGCTTCAATAAATCATGGAAACTGATAGTAAGCTATGTATATTTGAATTACAACATGGAAGTCATCGAAGGACATACCGGCGAATCCAATGTATATACACATACCGTTATTGGTGACCTTACCTACAAAATCAACGACAAACATGCCTTGCGGCTGGAGCTCCAACACATGAATACCAAGCAAGATGACGGCAACTGGATGTATGCCCAATTGGAATATTCCATTGCCCCCCGTTGGTTTTTCTCCGTTTTAGACCGCTGGAATTACGGCAATCCCGAAAAAGAAAAACAAGTACATTATTATAATGTCAGCACTTCCTTTGTTCACAAAACATCGAAATTTTCACTCAGTTTCGGTAAACAATACGAAGGCATATTGTGTGTAGGCGGGGTTTGCAGAGTCGTTCCCGCTTCCTACGGTTGTAATTTATCCATAGTAACCAGTTTTTAATCTGTAGAAAAATGAAAAAAATAATATGTAGCAGCCTACTATTAATTGGCATCCTTGTTTTATCAATATCGTGCGATAAAATAGAAAAACCCTATACAGAATATAACAATGAATTAGACACTCCCGATTTTCCTGCCTTGACCAATTACATGCAAAAATACCTTTTGGAAGATTTCACAGGACACCTCTGTGTTAATTGTCCGCAAGCTCATGTAATAGCCGATGAAATGAAAACGGATATGGGCGACACCTTAATTGTCTTGGCCATACATTCAGGTAATTACGCCAAACCTCAAGTGTCTCCTTATGATGCCGATTACCGTAGCGAAATGGGCGATATGATCACTGCCGATTTCAATATCATAGCTTATCCTTCCGGTATGATAAACCGCAAAGACTTTAACGGTAATCGTGTCTTGGGACGTACTATATGGAAATCGAGCATAGCAAGTATACAACGCCAAGCACCTGATTTAGCATTGCAAATCCTGACAAGCAGCCCATCGGAAGACTCTATCAACGTATTTGTAAAAACAACTTTTTTAAGTCCTGTAGATAAGAATTTAAAACTATATATTGTTTTAACGGAAAGCGGAATCGTCTCGGCTCAAAAAAATAATTCCTCCGCTGTTGGACCTACACCCGATATCTTTGATTACGAACACAAGCATATGCTTCGCACCAGCATTGCTCCGAAAGAAGGAGCTATCATTGCCACCATAGGGACTCCCCTTCAGGCAAACGACACGCTTATCAAAGGATATACCTTATACCTCACCGGAAAACCCTGGAAGTTGGAGAATTGCTCCGTCATTGCTTTTATTTCCGATAACGACACCAAAGAAATTCTGCAAGTCGAAGAGGTAGAGTTGTAAAAAGCTCTCAGCTGTCAGTTCTCAGTTCTCAGTTTTTTTCGTTCCGAAAAAAACATCTCGGCACTCACAACTACTATTCACTTTTTTCTTCTTTCGACTTTAGACAATAAAAAAAAGACTATTTTTGCAAAAAATATAAATACATGAAAAAACAGGGGAACCCTGCGGTTGTTGGATTAGCAGGCTTTGGATTAACGACATTTTTATTGCAATTGCATAATTTAGGATTATGTTCTACCGGACCGGTATTAGCAATGGGACTTATTTTTGGAGGTTTGGCTCAATTAATAGCCGGCTTTCAGGAGCAAAAAACAGGTAATAACTTCGGATATAGCGCTTTTGTTTCTTATGGTGCTTTTTGGATTGGATTGGGTATTATTTGGCTTTGCAATCATTTTAAAATTTATGAATGTTCAAAAACAGATGTAGGTTATTATTTATTGGCATGGGCACTTTACACTGCCATGATGTTGGTTGCATCCTTAAGAATTCATAAAGCCATGGTTTTAACATTTGCATTGTTATTAGTGGGATTTGTCCTGTTAGTAATAGGGCATTTTGGTGCTGAAATCTACAATGTCATCGCAGCATATGCATTAATTGCTTGTGCTCTATCGGCTTGGTATATGATGATTGGAATTATTATGAACGATTTAGCCGGTAAAGTTGTCCTCCCCATGGGTAAACCTTTTATAAAAACTTCAATATGACAAGAGTATATTGCACGAAAAAACTGAAAGACTTTATTGGGAATGTTGATGAAACCTTACCCCTCGATTATAATGACATAAAAATATCTGATTGGAATGCCCATTTATTTTATGTAGATAAAAAAAAGTGTATTGTCTTTGTTAACATCTTGACTTATTATAGTGTTTTCATTGTCGATATAGTGAAAAAGGATGTAAAAAACATGAATGAGATTTTCTTAAAAAGACTTAACGTCCAATTGATTCAAGACAATATTTTAGTCGACTTAAAAAACACAAAAATTCTCACAGACGGGGCTACAATCAATTTTATTAAAACAAACAATAACAAAAAGGTTATCGGTATCATCAACAACTTTGTTTCCGTATTTAAACACCATCGTTACTATAAATATGATACCTTAAAGGAAATGGATGTTGTGTATGAAAACGGACTCATTAATAGTATTCCAACGGGTCAATATGAAGCTAATAAAAATAAATGGTCAAGTCCCATTGACAATGTCCAATCAATATTAAACAGTGATATATAATAGCGTATTCCGCCCGAAAACGCCTCACCTCACGCGACACTCGCGGCAAAAAGCCAAAATAATAATTGCGAATAATCCAACATCCCAAATCCGACATCCGAAATTTCAAATTTCTCGTAATTATTAAAGAATTTTTATCCGTCAGGATTTAATGATACAATTTTATATACATTTGCAAAAAATGAATACTATATAAATAACACCATGAAAATAATACGAACATTATTAATTGCCCTATGCTTGATGGAGCTGTTGTTTTTGTTCCATTCCTGTAAAAAAGACGACATTAAAGCGGAACAAGTCAAAGAATTTTCACTTCATTCCGTACATACCGGCTCAGACTATGCGATTTGGGTTGTATTACCCAAAGAGTATAATCCTGATTTAGCGTATGAAACGGCTTATCTCTTAGATGCCCAGAATTATCATTTGCGTTATGATAGAATTGCAAAAATAACAGAAGAACAAAGTTTGACCTACAACAAACAAAATGTAATTGTTGTAGGAATCAGTTCTGAAAATGAAAGAGAAAGAGATTTTACGCCAAGTAATACCCCCTTAGGAGGTGGTGGCAGTGAGAAGTATTCAAAATTTCTAGAATTCGAGTTAATTCCGAGAATTGAAAGCGATTATTCGGTAGATACTACTCCCCAAAGCAGACTTATAATCGGGCACTCTTACGGAGGCTTGTTTACAAGCTATCTGTTTATCAAACAAAGCCATTTATTCCATAACTACCTAATGTTAAGTCCTTCTTTATGGTACGACAACGCCCTTTTATTGCAGCAGGAAACTGATTTCAGAGCACTCAATACCTCCATTGATAATTTGGTTTTTGTGGGTTGTGGCGAGCTGGAAGAAAGCATAGTGCTTGTCGCTCAAGAATGGGACTATCGTTTGGCAAGCTTTTATCCTAATTGCACGCACAGCTTTTACAAAGTAATAAGCAGAGCCCATCTTGAATCGGCTTTTCCGGATGTTGAAAAAGGTCTTGATTTTTATTTTAAAAACAAATAATACACCTATGTTACGATATATTACACTTCTAACAGCCATTCTTGTAGTCAGCAATCTACGTCTTAACGCTCAAGACACCCTTATCGGGTATCAATCAAAAGCTTTTAAAAGTTTAGATGTGAATGTTGGTTTAGGATTTTATGCCCCCCTGTATTCTCCGATACCGCTTACCTTTGTTTACCAACAAAATATCAAACCGGGTTTTTCTTTCTTAGTATTTTCACAGCTGGGGATAATGTCTAAAACCGACATGTATTTAAACATGACCTATAAAATGGTCAATTGGATTGAAGGAGGCGGAATAGGTACTTCCGTTGGAAATACTATTTTTAACATCGGGTTCCATGCTATTGTCGGTGGACGATTTTACTTTTCGGAGTATAGGGCTATAAACAGCGAGCTGTACCATAATCCCATCGTGATAACAAGGAAATTAATGCCGGAGCTGGGAGTATTACTAAACATGAAAGTCGGCAAGAAAAAAATATACTTCAGCTCGCAACTGTATGCCTCTTTGTATCCCTTTAAAAACATACTGGAGAATTTTCACAACTATTCCATAGGAATCGGATACAAATTTTAATCGTTCATTAAGCCTGAGACAAACCGTTTTGTTCTACATAATTCCGGGTGATGCGATGATTTAGTTCTCAGTTTTCCGTTTTTTTGTGCCGAGATTCGAGTGCCGCGTGCCGAGAGTTTTTTTGTTAATGCCTAAATAAGGTTGACCGGAGTGTTTCCTTATATAACAATGATAAACCACATATTAAGTTAAAAAGATTAACACCAATTATGTTCGAAAAAAATATACTTTTGCAAAACTAATTTCTACCAAAGAAACGACTGTAATTATAATTTTTTAAAAAAAATCATGCAAAGAAAAAATAGCTTTCTTTTGATTGCCTTACTAAGTTTGGCATTCATGGTTCAAGGACAAAGTATTACAAAAAAAGCATTGTTTTTAGGGAACAGTTATACGGCGGTGAACGATTTACCGCTAATGACATCACAAGTAGCGAATTCAGCCGGGGATACGTTGATTTATGACAGCAATGCACCGGGAGGATATACCTTTATGGGACATTCTACCAATGCAGCTTCACTGACGAAAATTGCAATAGGGAATTGGGATTTCGTGGTATTGCAAGAACAGAGTCAATATCCCTCATTCCCGCCTTCACAAGTTGAAACGGAAGTATTTCCTTATGCGAGAGCATTAGACAGCATTATTAACAGTCAAAACGCTTGTGCTGAAACAGTTTTTTATATGACCTGGGGACGGAAAAACGGAGATGCTCAAAACTGTCCTTACTGGCCTCCTGTATGTACCTATGAAGGAATGGATAGCTTATTAAACTTGCGATACAGAATGATGGCAGAAGATAATGAAGCCATTCTATCACCGGTGGGTGCCGTTTGGAATTATATCAGAAAAAACCATCCTTCCATTGAATTGTATCAAGCTGACGAAAGCCATCCGTCTGTTGCCGGGACTTATGCCGGCGCTTGTTGCTTTTATACTGCATTCTTTCGGAAAGACCCGACTTTGATTACTTTCAATGCCGGTCTCACAAAAGAAGATGCCGATATTATAAAAAATGCGGTTAAAACAATTCTCTTTGATAACTTAGCGGAATGGCATATTGGTGAATATAATCCGGTTGCTGATTTTTCTTTTACTGATATGGGAAGCGGAAATATTAACTTTACGAATAAGTCTCTCTATGCCTCCTCTTATTTCTGGGATTTTGGAGATAGCAATACATCCATTGTTGAAAATCCGACACATATATATGCAGCAGAGGGAACATATACCGTAAAACTTTCTGTCAACAAATGTAATGTAAGCGATTCGACCGATAAAAGCATTACCATATCTTTCTTAAATATCGAGGAACAAAATCTCCCCTACCTAAGCCTTTATCCCAATCCCACTTCTTCAAGTTTTACCTTAACTGTCGACAAAAAATACCTCGGCTCTACCTATACTATATTCAATACCGAAGGTAAGATTGTTTTAACAGGTAACATAAACGATACAGAAAGTATTATCAACATTAACAAATTCTCAACAGGTATTTATATTATTAAAATTGAGGGTGCTTTAAACCAACGATTGAAAATAATAAAAGAATAAACCTGTGGAGATGTAATGTTTTCAGCTGTCAACTGTCAGTTTTCAGTTATCAGTTATCAGTTTTTTTCGGAACGAAAAACCTTCTTTTGACTTTAGTCTTTTGTCTTCATTCTTCATTCTTAATTTTTAATTGATTTCATCAATCGCTACTTTTTTCGTCCTAACATAAGGAAACCCCTTGTACTTATTAGAATCAGTCAAGGGGTTTTAATACACAACGAGAAATCAATTATAAAACAAAATTTAAGTTTAGAACATGTTAATGTAGGGTTATGGTATCCACATCGATAATAGTTCCCCAAGGAACTTGAATCCCGCTTATTAGTGTATCTTGGAAAGCTGCATTGCCCGGATTTATCAACAAATCATAGATGCCGTTTAATCCGCTAATCATAAAAAACCCGTTGTTATCGGGGATAGCCGATAGTGTATCGCTTGCATTTATGGCATAAACCGTAGGCTGTGCTGACATAGGAAGAATGTACCCTTTTATTTTTCCATTGGTTTGATTAGTGATTGCTCTGATGACGGGTTTGAGTATGTATTGACCATTCCCATTTAAAATTATGGATTTAGCAACATCAAAATCCAGTAGAATGGTATAAGAAACATTAGGTTGAATGTCCATGTGTAGATTTAATTTAAGTCCGCTACGTTGACCTGAAGGAATAGTCAATGGATAGCTTATGGAATCATGCACTATAGTATTATTATCACCAAGTATTAATCTGATTTGAGAAATTTTACCGACAGGTATATCAATAGCACACAATAACGTATCTAATCCGTTATTGAATTCGAGCAAATCATAAATTCCGGCATTGAAGTTTGAAGGTTTTATCCATACACTATCCGAATGGATTTCTATACCTTGAATGTCAATAAAAACATTGTTAAATTGTCCGGGAGCATCTGTTAAACGTATATCAAGCTTGGCATATTCTCGGTCTTTTGTACAACTTGAAAAAAATACAATAAAGATTAAACTTAGGGTTCCAAGTGTTTTAAGTGGTGTTTTCATAATGATAATTTTTAAATTAGTAATTTGAATTAAACATATCTATTATTTAGGAGTATTTATTTTATTTTTTTGTTGCATAGATTTATAAATATTATTTTTGTTTATTAAAAAAAACTATTTTTGCAAAATAAATGGAACTACCAAAAACGGAAGCATTGCGTATACACAATAGTCAGGCACAATTAAAAAAAATAAAAATGGAAAAAGTAAACATTCATGAGAAGCTAAATTTGATTAAAGATTATTGGAAACCAATAATTGTTGGGGAGTTGAATAATCAGCATGTTAAGTTGGTAAAAATCAAGGATAAATTTATAATGCATCACCATGATAATGAAGATGAATTTTTTTTGGTTATAAAAGGTATTTTAAAAATGGACTATGGTGACAGGGTTATAGAGATAAAAGAGGGTGAATTTATTATTGTTCCTCGAGGGGTAGAACATAGAACAATTGCTGAATCAGATGTTTATATCCTTTTATTCGAACCGGAGACAACTCTAAACACCGGTAATGTAAGGAATGAATTTACCGTGGAAACACCGGAAAAAAAGTAAATAAACTGTATATAACAACCGGTCAACCTTATTTAGGCATTAACAAATTAAAATAAGTTATAACCGGTCAACCTTATTTAGGCATTAACATATGAAATAAGGTAATTAAAATAAGTTATAACCGGTCAACCTTATTTAGGCATTAACAATTAACATCTCGGCACTCGGCACACGGCACTTTTTTTCAGTTTGTTAGCGCCTTGTATCAAGTTTAATTCTTAATTCTTAATTTTATTTTCCTCTCTGCCCTCTTTTGGCACAGTCATCCCCTATTTTTGCCCTCAGAAGAGGAAGCCGAAAAAGCTATAAATTAGGCACTAAAATTTAGATTTAAAAACATGGAAACATTTAGTATAGAAAACATATCCATTGATGTTGAACGAAAAAGAACCAAATATATTTACCTGAGAATTTACCCACCGGATGCTTACGTCCGTATGGTTTCACCTTTGCGTTACGATATCGAAACAATTCGCATATGTGCAATTGATGATTTGAAAAATATACGCGAATTTCAAAAAACAATGCTGGATGACCATTATTTTTTAGGCAAAAAGTATGTATTGAAAATTGCATATGCAGAAGAAAGACAACATGTCGAAATAGAAAATGACAATATGGTACTATACATACATATAGGTGCAACACAAGAGCAAAAACAAGCAATTTTGGAAGAATGGTATCGGGAACAATTAAAGGTGATTATTCCGAAATATATTTCCAAATGGGAAGAACCTATGAATGTAAAAGTTTCCTCTTTTGATATTAGAAAAATGTCTTGTCGGGGATTAT
>JAQVNO010000069.1 GCA_028703095.1 Bacteroidales bacterium | reverse complement strand
ATCTGCCTTTATTTTTTCGCTTTTTTTTGTTGTTTGTGCTAAAGTGTTGATTGTCTTTTTTTTTTTTTTTTGATAGAATTATGTATTAAAAAAAAGTATACTTTTACGGCACGAAAACAACCTAAATTGATTTAAATGAGAAACGCATTTTATAGGATAAAACCGGTAATGAATTTTTAATCCGTTTGTAATTTTTTGTTGCAGGTAGTTTTTTTACATAGGTAGTGTATAGGAATTATTAATTTAAAACAAAAACACCATGAAACACTTTACTCTTTTAGCCATTGCCTTTGTGGCAGTTATGAGCTTACAGGCTCAAAATTATGTGAATGTAAGTTTTACATCTAAAATGCAGGATAATGCTTATCATGCATTAGACAGTGTAAAAGTAATCAATGTAACCCGATCTTGGGAGGAAATGCTCTATTATCCGGATACGGTCTTGCAAATGATTAACTGTGTAGGGATAAACGAAGTGTCGGGAACGGAATTTCGCTTATTTCAAAACATTCCCAATCCCTTTCAAGGAAGCACCGAATTTTCGGTACAACTGCCATCGGATGAGAACCTAAGTGTACAATTATTCGATATAAGCGGCAAACAATATGCTTCTTATTCCGGAAAAATGACTGCCGGTATACATACATTTGGTATACAAGTATCCTTTCCTCAAATGTATATAGTACATGTCAAATCTTCACACTATCAACATAGCATAAAATTGACGGCAACAGAGGCATCGGATGCAAACCGTATTTCTTATGTAAACACTATTTCCCTTACCAAAGAAAATCGCATTCAAAAAGCCGATACAGATAACGAATTTCAAGCCCACGACAGCCTACTCTTTATTGGCTATACTACCTACAATCAAGTAAAAGAAGTAAGACAAATAGGCATTTCGCAAGCAGGAAGTGATGCTGTTTATACCTTTACTTTTGCAAAAGGATATGCCTTAGGCGATGTTCATTACGACAACAACGGGCTTCCCGAAGGTGTTGTTTGTTGGTTAGCCGATACCGTTTTTACCGATACCGATAAAGCCTACGGGAGTAGAGGTAAAGTAGTATCGTTGAACGAATCCGATTCGGGATTGATGTACGGTACGTCCCATCACACGACCCATGCCTTTGATAGTTTAGACGGAAGAATAAATACAGCTATTCATATGGCATTGCGTTCCGATACCTCAACGTATGGGTATAAAGAACGTATCGAAGCCGCTAAATGGTGTACCGATAAAGGCGAAGGCTGGTATTTTCCTGCTAAATGTGAGATGATTGCATTGTTAAACAATATAGACACAATAAATATTACCTTGCAAAACATAGAAGCTACTTTGATTAGTATATGGATATCCGGAAGTGGGAAAGGGCACTATTGGACATCTACCGAAGCTACAATAGATGGAAGTGATAATGCTTGGGCATGGGACATATGTATTAATGAAAATAAACTATATATTACTATCACCCCCATCTATGTAGAGTGTTATGTCCGTGCCATGAAATGGTTTGGGGAATAGAGATAAATGGAGGGAGAAGGTATAATTAAAATTAAGAATTACGAATTTCTTTTCGTATATATTATCTTTTAATTCGAGTAAATCTGTGGGTTGAAATCTCTGCGTTCTTTGCGGTTAAATCATCACATCATCACATCATCACATCAACAAATCACCACATCACCACATCATACGTCTTACAAATTTTCCAATACAAAATCCGTCAATATTTTATAGAGATGCAGACGGGTATTGCCACCCATGATAAAATGATTTTTATTGGGGTAGAAGAATTGTTCGTACTGTATGCCGGCAGCATTCAAGGCGCTGACTAAGTCCATGGCATTTTGAAAGTGCACATTATCGTCAGCGGTACCGTGTATTAGCAGGTATTTTCCTTTCAGTTTAGCGGCATGGGTAATGGGAGAGTTGTCGTCGTAGCCTTGGGGATTTTCTTGTGGTGTTTGCAGAAAACGCTCGGTATAAATATTATCGTAATAACGCCAATTGGTAACGGGAGCTACTGCCATTGCCATTTTAAACACATCGTTGCCTTTCATGATACACAAAGAAGACAAATACGCTCCGAAACTCCAGCCCCAGATACCCACACGATTGCTGTCGATATAGGAGAGAGTTTGTAAGTACTTGGCGGCAGCTATTTGGTCTTCCGTTTCGTACTTGCCCATTTGTTTATAAATGCATTTTTTAAAGGAGTCGCCTCTGCCGGATGTGCCGCGATTGTCGACACAGACAACGATATATCCTTTTTGTGCCAGCATTTGATACCAAGCAAAATCCATCCCGCGGAAAAATGAATTATTCACTTCCTGTGAACCCGGACCGCCATATACATACATCAACACAGGGTATTTTTTAGATGTATCAAAATTCTTTGGTTTTATCATCCATGCATTCAGTTCAATGCCACCGTTTACAGGGATGGTAAAGAGTTCTTTCTGAGAGAAGCCGTAGGCTTTCATGCGTTCTTTCAGGGCGGCATTGTCTTGTAAAACACGCAATTCTTTACCGGTATTATCGTGCAGAGTATACACAGGCGGTGTGTTGGCATCGGAATACATATTGCTGTAATAAGTTGCTGTAGGATTAAAAGTAGGGCTATTCCATCCCTTGCCGTTGCTGAGCATTTTTTTATTTTTCCCTTTGAAATTTATACGATAGAGGTCGCGTTGCAGGGCATGGGATTCGTTGGAGAGATAGTAAATATATTCATTGCTTTCATCCACGGCGCACACTTGGGCTACTTCCCAGCTGCCGGAAGTCAAAGGAGTAGGCTTTCCACTAAATGTTACTTTATAAATGTGGTTATAACCGTTACGCTCGGAAGTAACTATCATGCTGTTGTTATCTTTCAGGAAATGATATTCGTTGGTAACATCGAGCCAGGCGGAATTTTCATCGGTATAAATTAAGCGTTTCGTTGTTGTAAGTAAATTGTAAGCAAAAAATTCCAGTTTGTTTTGATGGCGGTTCATTTTCAGTATTACCAATTCGGCAGCATTGGGCAGCCAATAGAGGCGGGGAATGTAACTGTTGCTGTTATCACCCATGTCGACTTTGGTATGCTGTGCGTTGTCAACTTGATAGATGAATACATCCACCAGGGAATTGTCTTCCCCTGCTTTGGGATATTTGTAACGGTAGCTCTCCGGATAGAGTTCGCCCCACATCACCATCGAGAATTCTTTTACTCTCGTTTCATCAAAGCGGAGGTAGGCGAGGTGTTTGCCATCGGGCGACCAGGTGAAAGCTTGCGACATATCAAGTTCTTCTTCATACACCCAATCGGCAATGCCATTGAGGACATGGTTGAATTTACCGTCGGTGGTAACGGCTGTTTCTTGCTTACTGACAAGGTCTTTCACAAAGAGATTGTTGTCTCTGACAAAAGCAATCTTGCTACAGTCGGGGGAGAAATCGGCAAAACTTTGCTTCCCTTTCGTAGTATCGGAAAGGGGGAATACTTTTTTCTCCTTGAGGTCATAGATGTAGAAGAATGCTTTGTACGAACGACGATAAATACTTTCATAGTCAATGCCTAACAGTAAATATCTTTCGCTGTTATCCATTTGATAGATATCGATATCTTTTAATTTTATCAGGTTGTCGGAGGCAAGAATGAGGTTGTAGTTTGTGAGAATACCGGCTTGTTTTTCACCGGTACTGAAGCTGTAAGAGGCTATTTCTTCTTTGTTTTGCACCGAATAATAGTCTCCGTTCGGCATGGGCGTAAAACCCGGTAGCCCTTGGGGATAAAAAACGCATTTCTGCCAAATATCTTCCAGCGTAATTTCTTTTGTTTGACTAAAACCGGATGCGATAAGCAGGAAAAGGCTTATGCCGATACACATACATTGTTTTTTCATATATCTAATGTGTTGATTATAAATGAATATCTTTTTTCTTCTTTTCGGTTTCAAAAATACAAAAAAAATACGTACTTTTTGTATAATTTTGCTTCATAATATGCAGCTATGAGATTATTCGGAATATTAAAGTGGCTTAGTCTTCCTATACTGATAGTTATAGGATTTTCCTTTTGTTATCCTCACAAAACTTCTGAAGAGGAAAAATACGTGTATTATGTCGTCAACCCTTCCAAGCAAGACGTGGCTTTTTATTGGAAAGATGATACGGGTGCTATTCTGAAAACTTTTACGAATTTAAAAACTTTTGTAGAAAGTCGGGACTTAGAATTGGTATTTGCCGTTAACGGGGGCATGTTTACCTCCAATTACTCACCCAAAGGTTTATACATTGAAAATGGAAAACTGCTTCATCCCGTGGACAGAAAAAAAGGTAAAGGGAATTTTTATTTAAAGCCCAATGGCATTTTTTATATTGATGATTACAAAAAACCTCATATTTGTCAAACCGCAGTCTTTAAATATAACAAACATATTCAATACGCCACCCAATCGGGACCCATGTTGGTTATCGACGGGAAAATACACACGTCTTTCAAACCTCATTCCAAGAACCTAAACATTCGCAACGGTGTGGGCATACTGTCCGACACCAGCCTTTTGTTTGTCATTTCGAAAGAACCCGTTACCTTCTATGATTTCGCTTCTTTCTTTTTAAACAAAGGCTGCAGGCAAGCCTTGTTTTTAGACGGCATGCTCTCGGAAATGTATTTACCCGAACAAAATTGGGTACAATTAGATACCAATTTTGGAGTAATGATAGCTGTTACGAAGCCTATTACTAATCAATTACCTCTTTCCAATGAATGAAATACACGTTGATTTACGACAAAACAAGGGTATTTTCTACATAGAAGTATTAGGCGAAAAAATTGCGTATATGACTTTCCTTCTTACCGATAACAAGCATATCGTTGTCAATCATACCGTTGTTAAGGATGCCTACGAAGGAAGAGGCTATGCCAAAGCCCTGATGAAAGAAATGCTGGTATATGCCGATAATAACAATTTTACACTTATACCACAATGTGGATTTGTTCGGGAGCAAATGAAATATTATCCCGAATACAAGTACCTTATCGAAAAAGAGGATGCATAATAATAAACGTTAGGTTTTTTTTTAAAAAATAAAAGACACAAAATAAACGTAAAAAAATATTCTGTAATTTTGCAGTCAAAACATAAGATATGAATATTGTTAAGAAATATACTAACGGGGAAATAACTATAGTGTGGGAGCCGGCAAAATGTACCTATGCAGCTGCCTGTGTAAAATTCTGTCCTGAAGTGTTTAAGCCCAGAGAACGTCCTTGGGTAAAACCCGACAATGCCACAACGGAAAAAATTATAGATACTGTCAATAAATGTCCTTCGGGAGCTTTGTGGTATTATTATAATGAAGAAATTCAACAAACCCCGTAAGGCTGACATTTCGTTTTTGCATTATATGTATTTTTGCGTACATTAATATTATGTAATGACCATGCGATATTATTTTATGCTTGTTTTTGCGATAATGCTTGTTCCATTTTCGCTAAACGCTCAATCTTACCGTAAAACAATCAAACCATTGCAATCAGAAGCATTATCGCCCCGTTTGAGCGAAAGCTCAGGCTTAATTTATTGGGAACACTCACTTTGGACGCACAATGACAGCCGTGATATTTACTTGTATAGGTTAGATACTTCAAATGGAACAATACTCGATTCGATAGCTTTGCAAGGCATAGTGAATATCGACATAGAGGAAATATCACAGGACGAAAATTACATTTACCTTTTAGATGCCGGCAACAACAGCGATACACGTAGTGATTTACATATTTTAAAAATAAGTAAGATAAGCCTTTTGCAGCGGCAGCCTAAAATTGATACGCTTTGGTTTAGCTATGAAGACCGCTATGAGTTGGAAACAAGCTCTTCCAATACCTCTGATTTCGATTGTGAAGCGTTTATCATTGCCGGCGATAGTATGTATTTGTTTACCAAGCAATGGAAGCAACAAGGAAGCAAAATGTATGCATTGCCCAATGAAATGGGAAATCATATAGCACAGCTTCGAGATTCAATACTAAACATTGGTCTGCTGACGGGGGTGGTGTATTTTGCCGAGCTCAATCGATTGGTTTTTTGTGGGTATAACCATAATTTGCAACCATTTTTGTTATTGTTATATGATTTTGAAGGACATGACTTTTTTGGCGGAAGCCAACGAAAGATAAAAATAAACCTTCCTTTCCATCAAATAGAAGCTATTACAAGCAAAGACGGGAAAAGGTTTTACTTTACCAACGAAACATTCAAACGGGCAGGCATAGAGGTGCCCGCGCAATGGCATGTGATTGATTTGATTGATTTGGATTTTATCCCTGAAGAATAAATGAAATCCATGTTTTAATGAATTTATGCTTGCTTTTTTAGTACTTTTGCACCTTCAAAATTTGGGATGAAGTCCATGCAATTAGAAGATGTATATACGGTCTATCGGCAGTCGGAAGTGATAAAGCAAATCAGGGAAGAAATGCAACAATCTTCTCCTGTACGATTGTATATTAGCGGCTTATGTGGAAGCTCCAAAGCCATTGTAGCCAAAGTATGTGCTGAAATGAATGTAGGCATGCATTTTTTTATTTTTCCCGATAAAGAAACAGCAGCATTTTTTTACCACGACATGGAGCAACTTTTCGACGAAAAGAATCTTGATTTTTCAGAGAAACGATGTCTGTTTTTCCCTTCTTCCTACCGCAAATCCTATCCCTTTGAAGACGTAGAAAGTTATAACGTCTTGTTGCGTACACGTGTATTGCAAAAAATTACTACCCTTGCGGCAACAGTGGTAGTAAGTTATACCGAAGCATTGACGGAAAAAATACTGCCTCATGCTTTAATTGATAAGCAGAGTATGAAGTTGTATGAGGGAGAAGAATTGTCAATGGACGATATCATTCATTTCTTATCCGATAACGATTTTGAATACAGTGATTATGTGTTTCAACCCGGACAATTTACCGTCAGAGGGGGTATCGTTGATGTGTTTTCTTTCGCCGATGAATATCCTTATCGCATAGAATTTTTTGGAGATAGCATTAAATCATTGCGTGTTTTTAATCCCGATACCCAAGCTTCAAAAAACAAAATAAGCGAGATAGTGCTGATGCCTAATTTAGCCGAGAAGCAACAAATGGCAGAAAAAATCGATTTATTTTCGGTATTGCCGACACACACCAATCTATGGATTGATAATGTAGCGATGTGTACAGAAAACATAGCGGCTTTATATAAAAAAATACATGAGAAATATGAATCCGAAAAAACGACGATAGCTCAATTGGCACCCGAACAATTGTATATCGATGAATCCGTTTTTTTAAGAGCATTGGCAGTACGGAGAGTAATAGCTTTTGGAAACTCTGAATTACAATTGCAACAAACCAAAGAAATAACATTCTCTACTTCACCGCAGATAACATTCAATCAGAATGTTGAGTGGATGATGTCGCATTGGATGGAGCATTTTGAAAAAGGTATACAGAATTATTTCGGTTCGGAAAATCCCAATCAATCCAAAAGGGTACGCAATATCATACACGACTTGCTCGAAACACATGCTGATTACAAATTATGGTCTGGCGATTATAAAAGCACTATTGAAAAAAAACTACTTACTTTTACAGACATTTGTTTGCACGAAGGCTTTATCGATAAAAACCATAACATAGCCTTTTATACCGATCATCAGGTTTTTAATCGCTATCATCGCTATGCGGTAGAGGATAAATACCGCCGCAATGAATCGGTATTATTGAAAGAGATTTATGATTTGCAAGTAGGGGATTACGTAACCCACATCGATCACGGCATCGGGAAATATGCGGGCTTGGAGAAGATTGAAGTCAATGGTAAACTACAAGAAGCGATAAAGATTATGTATAAAAACAATGATATTTTATATATCAGCATACATTCTTTGCATCGCATTTCAAAATATGTAGGGAAGGATGGTACGGCGCCGACATTATACCGCATAGGAAGTAATGTATGGAATAAAGTGAAAGAGAGAACCAAAAGTCGGGTCAAGGAGTTGGTTATTGATTTAACAAAACTCTATGCCGAGCGAAAATCCACCAAAGGGTTTGCCTTTTCCCCCGATAATTATCTGCAAACCGAATTGGAAGTTTCTTTTATCTATGAAGACACTCCCGATCAATTGAAAGCCACCAATGATGTCAAACACGACATGGAAGCTGATTTCCCCATGGATCGTTTGATATGCGGGGATGTAGGTTTTGGTAAAACGGAAGTGGCTATTCGAGCGGCTTTTAAAGCCGTTTGCGACAGCAAGCAAGTTGCAGTCTTAGTGCCAACAACGGTCTTAGCCTTGCAACATTTCAATACCTTCAGGGATAGATTGGAGAAATTTCCATGTAAAATAGCCTATTTAAATCGCTTTACTAGCGCTAAGATGCGTAAAGAGATATTGAAAGAGTTGAAAGAAGGCAAAATAGATATATTGATAGGTACCCATCGTTTGCTTGGGAAAGATGTGGAATTTAAAGATTTAGGATTATTAATCATCGACGAGGAACAGAAATTCGGAGTAGAAGCCAAAGAAAAATTACGTTCTTTTAAGGTGAGTGTTGACACTCTAACCATGACGGCAACACCCATACCCCGCACTTTGCAATTTTCACTCATGGGAGCACGCGATATTTCTATTATGCAAACACCGCCTTTGAATCGCTATCCCATACAAACCGAATTGCATGTATTTTCAGAGGAACTCATTCAAACAGCGGTAGCCCAAGAAATTTTCAGGGGAGGACAAGTCTTTTTCGTGCACAATCGCATTGAAAATCTATATGAGTTGGCAGCTCTTATTCAACAAAATTTCCCTGATGTGAAAGTAGCGGTTGCCCACGGACAAATGGATGGTGTGCTCTTGGAAAAAACCATGATTGATTTTATTGACGGACTCTTCGATGTATTGGTGTGTACCACCATCATTGAATCGGGTTTGGATATTCCCAATGCCAATACCATTATCATAAACGAAGCACAGAATTATGGCTTGAGCGATTTACATCAATTAAGGGGGAGGGTAGGACGTAAAAACGTAAAAGCATTCTGTTATTTATTGACGCCACCTTTGCATACGTTGGCAGAAAATGCCAATAAACGATTGCGTGCCATCGAAGAGTTTTCCGATATCGGCAGTGGTTTTAATATTGCCATGCGCGACTTGGATATTCGCGGTGCCGGTAATCTCCTCGGTGCCGAACAAAGCGGTTTTATTTCCGATATAGGGTATGAGATGTATCAGAAAATTTTAGAGGAAGCTATCTTTGAATTGCAATCCCAAGGGCATAGTGTTGCCGACGCGGAACCCGAATATATCCGTGAATGTGTGATAGAAACCGATTTGGAAATCCTTATTCCCGATACCTATGTAAGTCATAACGGAGAACGATATTATTTATACAAAGAACTCAACGACATCAGCAGTGAAAATAAATTAAAAGCCTTTGAAGAAAGTCTTGACGACCGTTTTGGAACCATACCGTGGCAAACCATGGAATTGTTAAACAGCATCCGTTTACGTTGGCTGGGGAAAGACATCGGTTTTGAAAAATTAGTGTTGAAGCAAAACAAATTAATTGCTCATTTTATCTCCCGACAGGAGTCGAATTATTTTGAAAGCAAGCAATTTAATCATATTCTCAATTATTTACAAATGCATCCCGGACAATGTTTTATGCGTGAAAACGGGAACAAACTTACGTTGACCTTTCCCCGTGTTTCCAATGTAGAAAATGCTATTCGTGTACTGCATCCTTTGGTGTTGAATGAAAAGGATGTTTACATTTCTCCGGCTATCAAATAGATTGTATAAGCAATAAAAACGGCAAGCATAATAGCGGCTTCCCATCGGTCTAATTTTTTTCGTTTGCCGGTAAACATGGCTATAAATAGGATAAAAGTTCCCAATGTCAATATCAGCATATCAGTATTGAATGCATTGGAATATTTGATGGGACGTATTACGGCACTTACACCCAATATCAAAAATAGATTGAAAATGTTTGAGCCAATAATATTTCCAACGGCGATGTTGTTATTTTTCTTTATGGCAGCAACAACAGAGGTCGCCAGCTCAGGCAGTGAAGTGCCGAAAGCAACAATTGTTAAGCCGATAATCTTTTCACTGATACCTAAGCTTACTGCCAATAGACCGGCATTGTCAACTACCAGCTTGCCACCGATTACCAAACCGCTTATGCCGATGATAATCAATATCCAAATTTTGGATAAAGACATATTTTTCACAACAGGCGTTTCAAGGGCGGAAGAAGTATCTGTTTTTAATTGTTTATATACATATAAAAGAAAAAGAACAAAGAATATCAAGAGGACAAAACCTTCCCAACGAGTTAATAGTTGGTTGTTAGTATATAGTATTTCATTGGTAAAAAGGAATAAAACAATAATTGCCAGCAATGAAATGGGAATCTCTTTCCACACTGTACACGATTGCACTGCCAAAGGGGTGATGATACCTGCTAAACCCAGAACTATATAAATGTTCATGTTGTTGCTGCCAATAATATTTCCAAAGACAATGTCGGGATGATTTTGAAAAGCAGCCACTGAATTGACAACTAACTCGGGAGCTGAAGTGCCAAAAGCAACAACCGTTAAGCCAATGGCTAAATCGGAGATATTATATTTCTTTGCCAAATTGGATGCCCCATCAACCATCCAATCGGCACTTTTTATCAGAATAACAAAACCTATGATTAATAGACCAAGTTGAAATATCATTGTTTTATCTTGTTTTTTAACCTTACAATTTGTTTATCATTGATTTACTTTTAGTAAATTGTTTTTACAAAAGTATATAAAAAATCAAAGAGAATAAAAGAAGAAAGTATTTTTTTTGACAAACATACTTTCCAAACCAGTTAATGGGCATGCATATCCTATGTGTAATATTTGTAATTATACGGGAAAAGAACAGAAAGATTTGATTATAAGAAATATATTGATTGTTAGCCTAAGAAAATACAACCTTTTTTTTTATTTTAAGTATTTTTAACATTTTAATTTGATAATTTCAAGTATTATTGTTATATATTTGCGATTGCATATTTAAGAAATATTAATTAAAAATTCAATTTAAAAATCATTATTGTCCGATAAAAATTTAAAAATAGTTAAATTTAATTTTAATGCATTGAATGTCAATTGTGATATTTTTGTTTTTTTGATATTATAAAAAGTAAGCCCCCCCCTAAAACAATGTTA
>JAQVNO010000068.1 GCA_028703095.1 Bacteroidales bacterium | reverse complement strand
GCAGTCAAATCAGTAGGTGTTATTGACATTACTGCAATAGATTGGACTATGGGACAAAATATTCCTAACCCGGCATCAACCATAACTAAAGTTCCTTACAATGTACCACAAGAAGGTACTATAGTGTTCAAAGTAATGAGTATTAACGGACAACTCTTGTATAAAGAAGACATTAATGCAAGTGCAGGGTCTCAATATCTGGAATTGAATACAGATAATTTGTCAAATGGTATTTATTACTACAGTATGGAATATAAAGGACAACGTATTGTTAAGAAATTGACAATTCAGAAATAAAACGTTTTCATTATTTATAATCAAGAGGCTGTTTTTTACAGCCTCTTTTTTTTGTTTTACCATTGTGATGTAACTTCTATCTTTCGAGCAAATAGCCGGCAGATTGTATTCTCGTAGAGTTTATCTTACGAGATGGATGGTGGGAGCTTGAAAGCTGGTATAATAGTTTCGGCGAGAACTAAAATAACTTTCGGCGGGAAGTGTACAAAGTTTCGGCGAGAACTATTTTGACTTTCGGCGAGAAGTTTTGTATGACTTCCCAAGATAGTTTTAATCATCATGCATACTCATTGTATAAACATGGAGAGGTTGACGGATAGGGGATAGAATGTTTCGTTGTCGGGAAAAGGCTAATTATTGAAAAATACACAATAAAAAAATAAATAAGCGTTATTGAAATACAACGTATTATTTATATTTGTACTAAGATTATATGCTAACATCCGAATATTCTTTATGGTTTTTACCGCTTTGTGTGTTGTTGGGATTGGCTTATGCTTTTGTACTCTATTATAAATCTACAAAACCTGAGTTACCGCTATGGGTTAAACGTTTGGCTTTTATCACACGTTCATTTGCTGTTTTTTTACTTGCTTTTTTGTTGTTGAATCCACTTTTAAAAACGGTTCACAAAGAAAAAGAAAAACCTGTAATTATTTTGGGAATAGATAATTCTGAATCTATACTGATGTGTAAAGATTCGACGTATTATGAAAATGATTTCCTCAGGCAATTAAAGCAAACAATTCAACAGCTGAGTAAAAAATACGTGGTGGAAACCTATCTGTTGGGAGATTCTCTGCAAAAAGGTATGAACATGGATTTCAAAGATAAAGAAACGAATATTTCCTCTTTTTTTGAAACGATACAAGCGAAATATTTTAATCAGAATGTTGGAGCCCTTGTTTTGGTAAGCGATGGTATATATAATAAAGGTCAAAATCCCTTGTATGAAGCTAAGAATATGGAAATGCCCATCTATACCGTAGCAATGGGAGATACAAGCATTCATCAGGATTTACTCATTGCAAAAGTGAATTATAACAAAACAGTTTTTAAAAATAATTATTTTCCCATAGAAGTGTTGGTACAGGCAAATAAACTTAAAAACAAACAAAGCAAATTACAAATTGTGCATAAAAACGAAGTGGTTTTTGAGAAAATTATACATATAACAAACCATGAATATGCCGAATGGATACGTATGAATTTTGAAGCCAAACAAGCCGGCTTACTTCATTATGAAATTAAATTACTTCCTATTGAAAATGAGATGACTACTCATAATAATACTGCTGATGTATATGTGCAAGTTGTAGATAATAGAGATAAGATTGCCATTGTATATCAAGCACCTCATCCGGATGTGAGTGCCATTGTTCAAGCCTTAAAAAAGAACGATGCTTATCAGATAGAAACATTTCCAATAGATAAGTTTACGCAAAATGTGAATGCTTATGATGTCCTGATTTTACATCAAATTCCTTCAAAATCAAATCCGGCAAAACAATTGTTGGAAGATTGTAGGAAATTTGGCATTTCCAATTTTTACATAACAGGAAATCAAACGAATTATGCGTATATTAATTCTTTAAATCTTGGATTACAATTGCAAATTTCAAAAGAAGTGTACAATGATGTATATCCCATCTACAATCAAAATTTCACTACATTTTCAGTCTCACCCTCTACACAACAAATTATAGCTTCTTTTCCTCCGGTACAAGTTCCGTTTGCTAACTTCAGATTAGCCCCTTCGGCATCAGCTTTATTTTTTCAAAAAATTGGAAGCGTGAACACAACATATCCATTGTTTGTCTTCAATCAAACGGATGATGTTAAATCAGCCGTTTTTGCGGGGAATGGATTATGGAGGTGGAGAAATTACAATTATATGCTCGAAAATAATCATGAGGCTTTCGATGAAGTAATAATGAAAACCATACAATATCTTGCCGTTAAAGAAGATAAAAGTTTTTTTCGAGTGAAGACTTCCACAATTTTTAATGAAAATGAACACATTACGTTTGATGCGGAATTGTACAATCAAAATTATGAGTTAGTGAATGATCCTGAAGTAACTATGGTTATTTCAAACCATGACCAAAAATACACCTATTCTTTTTCACGCACTTTTAAATCGTATATGTTAGATGCCGGTAATTTTCCCGAAGGAGAGTATCAATGGGTAGCATCGGTAAGCTATGGAAATCAGAAATATTCAAAAACAGGTTTTTTTAATGTTAAAAAAATAAATGTTGAATTTGTTAATTTAGTAGCCAATCATCAATTAATGAAAAATATATCGAGTGTTAATAATGGTGAAATGTTTTATCCAAATCAATTGAAGGAAATGGAGAAAAGTATCATTAATAACAATGAGATTAAAACAATTGCCCGGTATATCAAACAACACGATTCATTGATCAACAGCGTGTTACTATTAATTGGTATTTTTCTTTTACTTGGCACAGAATGGGTATTAAGGAAATGGAGCGGGAGTTACTAATGAATGGTAAATAATTCAAAAATTATTTTGCTTTTTTTATGAAATGCTTACGCTAAATTTGTACTTTTGTATTATTAATAATTAATCAAAATCAGATAAAATGCATATAGCCGTAGCAGGGAATATTGGTTCCGGAAAAACAACGCTGACAAAATTATTGTCAAAACATTTCAATTGGATTCCTCAATACGAAGACATAGATACAAATCCATATCTGGCAAGTTTTTATGAAGATATGCAGCGATGGTCTTTTAATTTGCAGGTTTTTTTTCTCAACGAGAGATTTAAACATATCATAGAAATCAGAAATAAAAAGAAAAAAAGTGTGATTCAAGACCGCACTATCTATGAAGATGCCTATATTTTTGCTCCTAATTTACATGATATGGGATTAATGTCAAACAGAGATTATACAAACTATATTACACTCTTTGAATTAATAGACTCTTTTATTCAGCCTCCGGAATTGCTGATATATTTAAAAGCCGATGTCTCTACCTTAGTTTCTCAAATACAGAAAAGAGGTCGCCCGTATGAAGATTTGATTCGTTTGGATTATCTTAAAAATTTAAATGAACGTTATAATGCATGGGCGGAAAATTATAATAAAGGAAAAATGTTGATTATTGATGTAGATGAAAATAAATTTTCCGAAAATAAAGATCATCTCGGAATTATCATTGAAAATATTAATGCCGAATTGTTCGGTTTATTTAACGAAGATACTAAGTAATAAAATAAGTAATACTAACGATGAACTATATAGGCATCATTCCGGCTCGATATCATTCTACGCGTTTTCCCGGTAAGCCTTTGTGCTTAATAGGTGGAAAAACAATGATTCAACGGGTGTATGAACAGGTAAGTCAGGTGAGTTTATTTTCAGATGTTATTGTTGCAACCGATGATAAACGCATTCTCAATACTGTTCATGATTTTGGAGGAAAAGCTGTCATGACATCTGATTTACATAAATCAGGGACAGAAAGATGTGCAGAAGTATATCGTAATTTGGCAAATGTATATCCTGTTGGCAATACAGTAATTGTAAACATACAAGGGGATGAACCATTTTTGCAATCCCAACAAATTGAAGAATTGATATCTTGTTTTGATGATAAAAGCATTCAAATTGCCACTTTGATACAAAAAATTGAAGAAGAAGAATCTTTATCAAATCCGAACATAGTTAAAGTTATTGTTTCAGCGTTTATGAAAGCCATATATTTTAGCCGCTCACCGATTCCTTATCTGCAAAAGCATGCATTCAATCAACATATTTTCTATAAACATATAGGGATGTACGCATTCAAAGCAGATACATTACTCTCTGTCGTTGAAATGGAGCCTTCTGCTTTAGAGTTGGCTGAAAATTTGGAGCAGTTACGTTGGCTTGAGAATGGCATTCCCATAAAAACATATATCACTCGCTTTCAATCAAGCATTTCTATCGATACCCCCGATGATTTAAAAAGGGCAAATTTATATTATAAACGATAAACCTATATGCTATGGATAGTATAATTAAAGAATATTTACTGAAGTATAAAAAAGTGTTAATTAATGGATTAGGTTATTTTGAAGTGATTTATAAATCAGCAGAAATACATCCTATCCTTCATAGTTTTGACCCTCCCGGAAATTATGTTTCTTTTAGCATGAACGAAAAAGAATTTTCCGATGAGTTTACTAAATATTTAGCGGATAAAAATAAAATAGAATTTTCACAAGCAGAGAAAAGCATTAAAGAATGGGTGAATCAATTGAAAGAAGTTATGAAAAACCACAAGACATATACGCTCGGTAGTTTGGGGAGTTTTTCATTCGATGCTGTTGGAAAAATGGTGTTTGTCCCTTCATTGGATGCTGATATTTCTCCGGAATCCTATGGCTTGGAATCATTTATATTTCCGCCTTCAGGTATAACCCAAAAGGAGGAATCCAATGAAATTGCTACTCCAAAAAAATATAGGGTAAATCAAAAGAAATCACGTGTTCAGGTTTTTCTATCTGTAATTTTAATACTTGTGTTATTGGGAGTAATTATTACCGGGATATATGCCGTTGTTTATCCAAAGCAGTTTATTGACAAGAAAGAAGAAGTATTTATGCAAATTAGTCAATGGTTTACATCTGATATAATTTATGACTCAGTGGTAGTAACGGATGAAAGTGAATTTGTTATTCATCCAAAAGAAGAAAGCTATTTTGAAAAAACAACCACTTATATTTGCGATACGATTTATACAAGTCATATCAGTGAAATAGATGTAGATACGCAAGCTGAAGTTGAAATTGAGTCTTCTGTTTCCTTATCGGGAAATGAGTATATAGTATTGGGAAGTTTTCAAAATCAGGAAAATGCTATGGCTTTTTTAGAAAAAATAAAAAATCAATACCCCGATGCTATTGAATTGGGAAAGGGAAAAACTTCCGGCTTATGGATGATAGGAATAGGTCCTTATGACCATTCTTATGCACAACAGTTACTCAAAGAGAAAAATATAAATGGGTGGATATTGAAGAAATAGCATAGTGAAAAATAGGATTTATGACGAATATCATTACATTTACTACCGATTGGGGCTCTTCCGATAATTATAGTGCGATTTTCAAAGCACATATATTAAGCGAAATACGAGATGCTATTCTATGTGATATTTCCCATGATGTAGAAAAATTTAATATAAGTACAGGTATTTATCTGTTGAAGTCAACCTATCATTATTTTCCGAAAGGCAGTGTACATGTGTTTGATGTTGATTTTTTAAATGCCCAACAAGAACAGGTCTATATATTATCAAAGAAAAACAAACAGCATGAGCAATTAAATTTTAGAGATTATTTAGCAGTCAAATATAAAGGACATTTTTTTCTGGCAATCAATAATGGTGTTTTTTCAATTTTATGTGAACAATTAAATGAGATTGAGGAAATAGTAAAATTAAAAAGCGCAGACGAATATTCTAACTTCAAGACTTTTAATGCTATTTCTTATTTTGTCCGTCCTGCCATTGCTTTAGCGAAACAAAGCATGCCTCTTTCCGAATTGGGAGAAGCATATTCGCTAGATAAGATTGAATCAATTAAACTTATGCAACCTTTAATCAAGAAGTCGGAAGATTTAGGAGATGTGATAGAATTTGGCGTTAAATATATTGATAGTTACGGGAATATTATAACGGATTTGCATCGGGATACATTTACTAAAATTGCCAAAGGTAGAGACAAAGTTTCTATTTATATTAAAGGTATGGGCAAAAATAATGTGAGAATTGTAAATGCTTATTCAGATGTATCAAAAAATGTCTCAATGATAGCTCTTTTTAATGTTGCCGGTTATTTAGAAATTGCCAGTAAATTCTGTGGCATTGCTTTTATTTTGGATTTGAAAATATCCAATGTATACGATCATAGATTTACCTTGAGTTTTCATGATCAATAATAATATGAGTAAAGATATTGAAATTAAAAAAATATAAAAAATGATTGAACAAATTAAAGAGCTATTTTTAAAATATATAGCTATTGATACGCAGTCGGATTCAAATTCGACAAGTTTTCCAAGTACTGAAAAACAGAAACATTTTTCAACACGTTTAGTAGATGAATTAAAAGCCATGGGAATAACTAATGCCGGCATGGATGAGTATGGATATGTTATGGCGAGTATAGCTTCCAATACAACAAAAGATGTCCCTGCAGTTGGTTTTATTGCCCATGTTGATACGGCTCCTGATGCTGATGGGGCGTGTAAAAATCCTCAAATAATTACCAATTATCAGGGGACCGATATCATCTTAAATGCATCAAAAAATGTAAGTTTAACTACTAAAGATTTCCCTGAACTATTGCAATATAAAGGTCAAACGATTATATGTACGGACGGAACGACTTTATTAGGAGCCGATGATAAAGCAGGCATAGCAGAGATTATGACAGCGATAAAATATATAATGCAACATCCGGAGATGGAGCATGGTAAAATTTGCATTGGTTTTACTCCTGATGAAGAAATAGGTCGTGGCGTTGATTATTTTGATGTAAAGAAATTTAATGCCGATTATGCCTATACCTTGGATGGAGGTGAAATTGGTGAATTAGAATATGAAAATTTCAATGCGGCAGAAGCGAAAATTTTTATTCAAGGAAGAAATATTCATCCGGGCTATGCAAAAGATAAAATGATTAATTCTCAATTGATAGCCATGGAATTGAATGCTATGCTTCCTGGCGGTCAAAAGCCGGAATTTACTGCCGGCTATGAAGGCTTTTTTTTACTGATAGCCACATCAGGTTCTGTGGAAGAGACTTCTTTACAATACATAATCAGAGATCACGACAAAGAAAAGTTTGAGCAAAAGAAAATGCTTATGTTGAGTATTTGTGATTTCTTGAATAAGAAATATGGAGTAAATACAGTGCAATGTACGTTGAAAGACCAATATTATAATATGAGGCAAAAGATTGAAGATGTGATGTTCGTTGTTGATATAGCTAAAAAAGCCATGTTGAAAGCCGGAGTTACCCCTTTGATTGTCCCAATCAGGGGAGGAACAGATGGCGCCAGATTGTCATATATGGGATTGCCTTGTCCAAATATTTTCGCCGGTGGACATAATTTTCATGGCAAGCATGAATTTGTTGTGCTGGAATCTATGCAAAAGGCAACGGAAGTAATTATTAATATTGTAAAAGAATTTGCTGCCTTTGAAAAATCATAATCTTTTTGATAAAAACGTTTATGCATACTTGAAATCATAAATTGAAAAGGGAATATAAGGTTTGAGTTTCATTTAATGTGTGTTAAAGAGTTTTTTATTTATAAAATTTAATACCTTTGCTTAGATTTTAAATTTAAATTCTTTTGAATCAAATATTTTATAAAGCATTGAAATATAATTAATAGAAGTAAATTTGTGGAAATGAAAAAAATAGGAATATTAGGTGCAGGAATGGTTTCTATGCCAATCATTCGATATTTATTGGATAAAAAGTATGAGCTTAGTATTGCAAGTGACGATTTGAAAAGAGTCGAAAAAGAAGTGTATCACTATCCGAACGGACATCTTGTTACCCTTAATGTTAATGATGAAGCAGCATTAAGTAATTATATTAAAGAACACGACATCATCGTGAGCTTATTACCTTATGTGTTTCATACAATCGTTGCGAAAGAATGTGTGAAGCAGGCTAAACATATGGTAACCACATCGTATGTGAAGCCTGAAATGCAAGCTTTGGATGCGGAAGCCCGAAAAATGGGGATAGCTATTCTTAACGAAATGGGCTTAGATCCGGGGATTGACCATATGTCTGCTATGCGGATTATTGATCGTATTCACGCTGAAGGGGGTAAAGTAGAGGAGTTCTACTCTTTATGCGGTGCATTGCCTGCTCCGGAATCTTCACACGATAATCCTTTCAGGTATAAATTTTCCTGGAGTCCGAAAGGTGTTGTTCTTGCAGGGAATAATAATGCAATCTATAAAAAACAAGGAAGAATTATGGAAACACCTACTGAAAATTTGTTTAAAGATGTCTTTACAATAGATTTTCCGGGATTGGAAAGCTTGGATGTTTATCCTAACAGAGATTCTTTATCCTATATAGATATTTATAACATACCAGAGACAAAAACCATGTTTAGGGGTACAATGCGTTATAAAGGTTGGTGTGAAAGTTTAGACGTTCTCAAACAATTGGGACTGACACTTCCTGTTGAAGAAAATATGACCGGCATGACGTATAGCGATTATATAGCTTCTAAAATCAATGTCAAAAACACAAAAGCAATCAAACAACAATTGGCAGATTATTTACATATTGATATCGATGCTCCGGCCATGCAATCGCTCGATTTTTTGGGCTATTTTTCCGATAAAGCCATGCATCGCACCAAGGATTCAGCCTATGAACTTACTTCAGATCTGATGATCGAACGTATGATGCTTGCTGCGTCTGAAAGAGACATGATAGTGATGCAACATAATTTTGTTGCTTCTTACCCTAGCGGTAAAAGAGAAATGATAGTTTCTCGTTTATTGGATTATGGCATACCCAATGGAGATACTTCCATTGCCCGATCGGTAGCTTTACCTGCTGCTATTGCTGTAGATATGTTAGCACAAGGAAAGCTTATAGTTACAGGCGTGCACCGTCCATTAATTCCGGAGATTTATAATACAATATTAGATCAATTGGCTACGTTAGGAATTAAAATGCACGAACAATTCGGATTAGATGAAAAATTTATGATAGACAGATAATAAAAAAACATTACCTTAAGGAATTTTATGTTATCACAAAGACAAGAGCTAAAGTTAACACAAAAATTATCGCCACGGCAGATTTTATTAATGAAATTGTTGCAGATTCCAACAGCTTCATTGGAACAACGTATTAAACAAGAATTAGCAGAAAATCCTGCTTTGGAAGCAGATGATTTTTATGATACTGATTCAACGGAAATGCGTGATAGTAAAGATGATATTATTGACGATGCTTCTGCTAAAGACGCAGAGGATGCCCCCTATGATTCCATGCAAGACTTAGACGAATATTTCTCTGACGATTATGATGATGATGTTCGAGGATATAGAGGAAATGCAGGGAAGGATAACTCCGACGATCTTATGAAAGAAATTCCGTATGTCTCCCGTCTAAGCTTTCAGGAAAGTTTGTTAGATCAATTGGGAATGTTTGAGTTAACGGAGGAAGATCTATTAATAGCTCAATATATTATTGGCAACATTGATGAAACAGGCTATTTACAACGCCCTGCCAAGGACATGGTGAATGATTTGCTTTTCAATATGCGAATTGTTACCACAAAAGAAAAAGTACAGCAATTAATCAATGAAGTTATTCATTCTTTGGACCCTGCAGGAGTGGGGGCTTTAAATTTGCAAGAATGTTTGTCGTTACAATTGCAAAGAAAGCAAGAAACCCCCGAAGTTTTATTGGCTATTAAAATCATTAAAGATTATTTTAATGAGTTTACCAAAAAACATTATGATAAAATAATGCAACGTTTGCATTGCTCTCCCAAAGAGCTGGAGGATGCTTTTGATGTTTTATTGAAATTAGATCCTAAACCGGGATATATATATAATGATATTCAAAGAGAGTCCGCCTATATTTCTCCTGATTTTATTGTTTCTCTCAATGAAAAAGATGGCACTTTGCATTTGACATTGCCTAATTATAATATTCCGGAATTAAGGGTGCGAAAAATATATGCAGGATTATACAATGAAATATAAGAGAAAAAAAGTATTAGCAACGAAGAAAAAAAAGTTGCCTTAGATTTTGTAAAACAAAAAGTCTTATCCGCCGAATGGTTCATTGATTCTATCAGCCAACGGGAATTAACCTTATACCGTACCATGCAAACCATTATGGATTATCAAAAAACATTCTTTCAAACCGGCGATGAAACTTGTATTAAGCCAATGATTCTGAAAGATATTGCCGATAAAATCGAAATGGATATCTCAACCGTATCCAGGGTGGTAAGCAGTAAATATGTACTTACCCCTTATGGAATGTATTCCTTGAAATTTTTCTTCTCCGAATCCATGCAGAAAAATGACGGAGAAGAAGTTTCATCTCGTGAAATTAAAAAAATACTGAGCGATGCCATTGAAAGTGAAGATAAACAAAAACCACTTACCGATGAAATGCTTTGTGAAATATTAAATAAAAAAGGCTATAATATTGCTCGACGTACCGTAGCTAAATACAGAGAACAATTGGGCATTCCCGTTGCTAGAATGAGAAAATAAAGCGAAGAATCTGTAACAATATCGGAGCTTAGCAGACAATCATGAAAAGAAAGGATAGGTGTTTAAAAATAAACAATTACCTACCTTAGGCAAATCGGATAGCATGCAAACGAGAAACGGAAGGCTATCTTCCTTTCATTACCTAACTATATTCCTACCAAAACTAAGCTTAGAAATGATCATCGGAAGGCTTGCAAATGGATAAAACTAAGCTTAGAAATGATCATCGGAAGACTTGGTAATTAATAAAACTAAGCTTAGAAATCACAAGAAGATACGTATGTAATTATTAAAACATACGTACTCGAATAAAACCGGGTAGTTTGTTATTTATAAACGTGAAATGTTATTCGTCCCGAAAAATAGTCAGGGGGTGATTGGGATTCACCCCCTGACTACCGAGAGCGTAGAGAGTTACAATCAATTAAAAATTAAAAATTAAACTTGATGCAAATTGCAAAAAAACTGATAGCTTTTTTTAATCCGTGTAAATCTGTGGGCGATTTTATTTGTGCAGAAAAATGGGTTTGGATTCCAACATTCGTTAGTGGCAGCTTCTCAGCGAAGCGAAGAATCTGTAACAATATCGGAATTTATATCTAACAATAATGCTTTCTATATAAATGTCTTTGATGTATATTTTGGTAATCAGTAAAGTGGTTTAAAAAAATAGGACAGTAACC
>JAQVNO010000183.1 GCA_028703095.1 Bacteroidales bacterium | reverse complement strand
TGGCAGAAGTAGAGGTAAAAAGTATCATTGTAGAATCCGCGACACTTTTCTTTTCAAAATACGGCTACAATAAAACCACCATGGATGAGATTGCCAAACATATTCATAAGGCCAAGGGTGCTCTTTATTATTATTTTAAAAGCAAAGAAGAACTCTTCAATGAAGTCTTGAAGCAAGAATTGAATACTGTAAAAACGGAGTTAAGTCAGATTGTAAATAAAAATGAGGACGCTCTCATCATGCTCAAGGAGTATATGTTAACTCGCTTGAAATTATTACACAAGTCGGTTAACTATCATGAAACACTTAAAGCGGATTTTTTCGAAGAATATCATTTTGTGAAGGACGTAAGGGATGATTTTGATAGATTTGAACGTGTCCAGTTAACCCTTATTTTGGAAAGGGGGAATAACGAAGGTATTATTTATATTAAAAATTTAAAATCTACAGTTGAAATCCTTATGATGGTCGTAAATGGCGTAGAAATCCCATTGTTTCTACAAAACAGATATGCAGAATTTGAAACCACAATTGAAGAGCTTGCTTCAATGATCGTTGATAGTATAAGGAGTCAAAAAGAATAGATGTTTTTTTTTGTTAATTATTTGACCGGAAAACAATTTAGGTCAAACAATACGCATATATTTGCATTGACTATAAAACGAATATGTTCAAATATTAAAAAGATTGGAGTGATAATAAATATAGTAACCGATTATATACCGGATATCATTGTACCAAACGAATACTTTTTTGACAATTATGGTATTACCAATGAGGAAATAATTTCTAAAAGTGGCATCAGGCAAAGAAGGAATACCCGTCCCAATGAAAATACCAATTCAATGGCGATTGAAGCAGTTAAAAAAGCATTGCCAAAATTACCATTTCCAATAAATGAAATAGATTTAATAATTGGTGCAACATACACACCTTACGATTCAATCGGCACATTGGCTCATGCTGTGCAGAAACAATTTGATATTCGCAATGCAATATGCTTTACGATTGATTCTGCATGTTCTTCCTTTGTAAATGCGATAGAAACTGTGGACTGCTATTTTGCCAATAAAAAAGCAAGTAAAGCATTAGTTGTTATTTCTGAAAATAACAGCGCATACTGCGATGAAACTGATAAAAAATCAGATTTCCTATGGGGTGATGGTGCCGCCGCTGTATTTATTACCAATGAAAGGTATTCTGATGAAGATATTGAAGTGCTCGACGTCAATACAACAGGCTTGGGACATATTGGGAAAAATATTGATGCTGTCTATTTAAGACCCAATAATGGTGGGTTGAAGATGCCTTTCGGGAAAGATGTTTTTCAATTTGCCTGTATATATTTGATGCAGGAAACAGAACAAATATTAATTAGAAACGGCATACCTCTTGAACAATTGAACTATTTTATTCCTCACCAGGCCAATTCGAGAATTATAAATCATGTGGCAAAACAACTGAATCTGAAACGATCATGTGTGTTATCAAACATTGAACAATATGGAAATACGGGTTCAGCGAGTACACCAATTGTGCTATCCCAGAATTTGGGGCGATTTAGACGAAACGACACCATTGTTATTTCGGTTTTTGGCGGAGGTTATTCCAGTGGGGCGGTACTGCTAAAAAAAATATAAACATCAACCATGAAAACAATTTCAGGTTTTATTCTCTCAAAAGTATTACGACAGAATATCCTGAAAATTTTTCATTTGAAATAAATCAAGAGAATTGTGAAAAAGACGGTCGCATTGGTATTGGGTAGTGGTGGTGCTCGTGGAATAGCACATATAGGGGTCATTCGTGAACTTCTAAATCAAGGATATGAAATAAGTTCCATTTCAGGCACTTCAATGGGTGCTTTGATAGGAGGAGTCTATGCCTCCGGTAAATTGGATGAATTTGAATCATGGCTCTGTTCGCTAAGTAAAAGGGATGTTTTTAATTTGGTTGACTTTACATTGAGTACGCATGGAATTATTAAAGCGGATCGGTTTTTAAAGGAGATGCAGAAATTTATCCCTGACCAAAAAATTGAAGACTTACCCATCAAATATACTGCCGTAGCCACAGATTTAAAAAACAGAAAAGAAATAGTGATAACCGAAGGAAGTTTATTTGAGGCCATTCGGGCTTCAATATCTATTCCGTTGGTTATTACTCCGGTGCAAAAAATCGACACCTTTTTTGTGGACGGGGGTGTTCTCAACCCTGTACCTGTCAACCGTGTGTTTCGGCAAAAAAATGACATTCTTGTTGCCGTTAATTTAAATGCTTACATCCCCAGTCAGAAATCAACAGATGATAGTACGGACTTGGGGTTTCTTGAACAATTTACCAAAGGTGTACTCATCGGTTTCCCCAAAAAGATGATCAGACTTTTTCCTGTAAATAAAAAGGAAAACATAGGGTATTTTAACCTTGTTGTCGAAACGATAGGTCTTATGTTATCACAGATTTCGAAGTTAACGCTTGAGATGAACCCTCCCGATTTACTTATTGAAATTTCCAGACAATCGTGTGGTGTCTTTGATTTCTATAAGGCTGCCGAACTTATTGAGTTGGGTAAAAAAGCGACAATGGAAGGTTTTAATAAATGGAAGTAACCGAAAACATGTTTCTATTGTACTCGTATCACTGAGCCTAAATTAAAAGACTAAGGATTCTTTCAGGGATTAATAAGGAATCCGTTTTTGTTCCTGGAAACATAGTAAGATTTTAAACTGACAATTAGCAACTAAACTCTTTAATTTGTCCGTTTTAGTAAAATAAAAGTAGAGTCAAAGGTGAAAAAAGACTACTTTTACAACTAGTTATGAAATCTAAATTGCCCAGGAAAAAAAT
>JAQVNO010000182.1 GCA_028703095.1 Bacteroidales bacterium | reverse complement strand
ACTCTAAAATGTCAAGTGGATATAAACGTTATAAGGGCTCAAGATATAATAGACCTGTATATCGTAGATACAACAAAATTTATAACCGATAACATTTATATCAAGCTTAAATTCATTTTATTACTCTATTTTATTTTAATAAAAAAAAGTTAAAATCCCTATTTCAATTTTATTTAATAATAACACTATTATGTTACAGAAATTTTTATACTTTTGCAAATATATATAATAGTCGTGTATCAATAAACTTAAAATCAAAATGTTTTACGTTTATAACATTATAGAACATGCAGTTAAAAGAATATATTTTATTAACAAATAAAGGTTTATAAAAAAACTAATAATTACCGTTGGAAAATATTTTATATCACTATTTTTGCAAATAGTTAAACATTTAATATTTTTTTACGTATATATACATTGTTTTAAAGTTATAAAATCTTTCATATTAAAAAAATCAATTAATACCAACATATGAAAACGTCAAAAATAATTAGCTTCTTTATCATTTGCTCACTCATAGTTTTCCTTACAAACTGTGGTGTTAAAAAGATGGTAAAAAAACAAAATGACATCACCTATCAGGTTGTTCCGACAACTCCTGAATCTAGAGGCGGAAAAACAACCATACAAATTCAAAGCACTTTTCCTGAAAAATATTTCAACAAAAAGGCAAGTCTAAGCACTATTCCTGCTTTAAAAAATATTGCCGGCGATACATTACCCTTAACTCCTATGGATTTCCAAGGTGAAAAAGCAGATAGTAAAGGACAGATTGTGAATTATAAAACGGGAGGAACCTATTCTTCCATACAAAGCATTCCATATGATCCGGCTTTTGGAAAAAGTGTACTTGTGTTAAACTCTACGGCTAAGAAAAACAAAAAAGAAGCCGCTTTCAATGAAAGAGAATTAGGAGAACTTACCATTGACACTAAAAGAGAAGATATTGACCCGAAAACCATATACAAAACTTCTTCAACTACAGAGAATGAACCCAATTATTATTTTGCAAATCACAACTATATTCCGAATAAACCCATCGAAAAATCAGCTTTTATCTATTTTGAATTGAATCGTGATAATTTAAATTGGCAAGTTCCTTTAAATAAAATAGACGAAAACAAACAAAATCTAAGCGCACTTTTCCCTTTTATTTTCGAATACGATTCTATACAATCGGTTGTTATCGATGGATGGGCATCTCCCGAAGGTGAATTGAAAAGGAATGAACAACTATCCAGCAATCGTTCCCAAACAGGGAAAAAATGGTTTGAAAACGAATACAATAAATACATTCGTGAAAAATCTAAAAAAGAAAAAACCGATATAAATACCTTAAAGAGAAACATATCGTATTCCCTTAAAGACAATGGAGAAGATTGGGATGGTTTTATCGAAGCTGTAAAGAATTCTTCCATCAAAGAAAAAAGTCAGATTGTAAATGTTATTCAATCTCAAAGTAATATAGGACAACGTGAACAACAAATCAGAAATATGATTGCTATTTATGACGAAATAGACAATAACATTCTGCCAAGTTTACGCCGCGCAAGAATAAAAGTAATATGTCTTGAAAACTTGAAAACAGACGAGCAAATTGCCAAACTTGCTATTACTGCTCCGGATTCATTAACTAACGATGAATTACTCTATGCTGCTTCTTTAACGGAAGACATACAAACCAAAAATGAAATTTTTGACAATGCCATCAAATTATATCCTGAAGATTTTAGAGCCTATAATGACTTAGCATGTATCAAAGTTTCCAAAGGCAAAAAAGAAGAAGCAAAAACATTGCTTGAAAAATCAAATGCATTAAATCCTAATAGCGATGTCGTTTTGAATAATTTAGGCATTCTTTCTTATCAAAACAAAGACTATGAAGCTGCGGAAAAATATTTCAATGCCTCTCAAGATGCAGGACTAGATCAAAAGAAAAATTTATTCTTGGTAAAAGATACAATTTTAGTAACCTCGATGAAGACCTACCCTACTGATGAGACTACTAAGAAACCGGGTAAAAAAGATGATGGAGAAATAACCATGGCAGTTAAATTAAATGCATTGATTGTAACGGGAGTGTTAAATCCTGCTTTTGAATATAAATTATCGAAACATTTCTCTTTACAATTTGCTCCTGTCGGCACCTATTGGCCCAACGGATTTTTAGGTACAAAAAAGCCCATCAGCTTACTTATGGGATTTCTTGAAGCCAAATATTATCCTAAAGAAGTATTCAAAGGTTTCTTTGTTGGAGTACATGCCGGTTTTGGAATGTATTATATGGCAAGAGCTATCATTCCAAATCATTGGGCAGAACCCTATAACAACATCATGCATAAAGGATGGAATTTTATGACGGGATTAACCTTAGGATGGACCTTCCCTATTAAAGAACATTGGGCTATTGAGCCATTTATCAATCCGGGATTTACATATGCTAAATATACTAACTTTGTAAATGATCTGGCGGTTTCCGGCGAACGCTCACAAAATGGCTTTATGTTTGCCAATACAGGTGGCGTTTACATCATTTATAAATTCTAAAAATTATTCAAATAAAAAAAAGGACGTTTCATCGAAATGTCCTTTTTTTTTGCGTATCTATTTCCTTTTTACTTCGATTCTTTATTCTCAATCCATTTACGAGCTTGAATAAAGGCATGCATCCAAGGAGTAATGGCATCCATTTTTCTATCAGCAGGATAATGAGCCCATTGCCAAGGGAAAACAGCTCTTTCCAAATGCGGCATAGGGTGTTTTTGTCGTAATGATACCGCATGAGAATGTTCTTATTGTATTTTGGCGGTATGGTTATTTAGTGTGTCTGATGATCAGTGAGTTTTTGACGGGAAGTCCTGTTAAGGCGGGGTT
>JAQVNO010000181.1 GCA_028703095.1 Bacteroidales bacterium | reverse complement strand
CATTATGAAACGGGCACAAACCGATATAATTGACTCCACGTTTATGCAAACGAACAAAATCTCCCACTACTTCTTCGATGCGGCAAGTGTTTATGATTTCATCTATCGTTTCTTGTTTAATCATTATTATTAGAATATGCGTTGAATCAATGAGTAGTTATTTTTTTGGGCTAATCGTAGGAGTTATCTGTTCTTCCTCAATATCACTATAGGCATTAATAATTTTGAAATCTTTTAATTTGTAAATATGCACAAATGTATTTTCTTTACAATGTGTAGGGCTTTGTTTAAAATAAATCTTGGTTGATAATAAAGGAAGCTCCATTTCATTGACTTCCAACCCAAAGTTACTTCCATAATTCATCAGGGCATTGAGAAAATAAAAAGTGATATCGTATCCTTGAAAAGCAAATTTATCCAATGTTGGCTCAATTTCATATTTTTCTCTGAATTTATCTATAAAAGTAATCACATTCGGATCGGAATAATCCACAAAAAACGGATCGACATAATGTGTTTTTAGCGACATGAAATATTCTGTCTCAATATTATCGTATTCTTTCCAAAAAGAAGGAACAAATAGGGTTACATTTTCATACTTAAGTCCATACATACGTTGAACAAAATTTGTTATATTTATTTCTCCTGTAAAAAAAGTAAAAAGATAATTTTCGCAATTAGGATTTATTGCAGCTTGTATACCGCCGATGCCTTCTTGTGCATAATTTATCTCTTTAATTGAAATTTGTTTAGTGTCGGGAATAGCGTTTAACATGCCTGTTTTGTATGCATTTGTTTTCATTACATCACCGCTACTTTGATTGTTAATTAAAATTATTTGTGCTTTATCATGTTTTTGAGTAATATATTTTACAATTTGTTCTGCTTGTTGTTGATACGAAGCAGTAACTTTATAGGTATTTCTATTGCATTCGTCAAAAGTAATCGAAAAAGGATTGACTAAAATAATATTTTTATTTTTTACATAATCCGATAATAAAGCAAATTCATCACTGAAAAAAGGTCCGAGTATTAAATCCACATCGTCGAAAACACCTTTTTGAATCATTTCCTTTAGTTTGTTTGTGTTTTGATCATTTATATCTTCCACGTAGAGTTTAATAGGAATTCCTTTTTTGCTTGCATCTTCAGCAGCAATTAATAAACCTTCATAAAACTGTATAAAATGAAAAGATTTAATATCATCATAATCCGATAAACTTTTAAAAGTAGAGGTATCTACTCGATATAAATAATTGGTATATAAAGGCAGTAATGCATACACTTTATAGGATGATTTTTTAACAGCTTGTGTTGGAATTTGAGAGTTTGTGATGGAATCATTTACGCTTGTTTCAGATTTTCTGAAAAGGATAATATTTTGTCCAATGGACAGATTTTCGTTTAATCCCGGATTCCATTTCTGTAATTGCTCAATAGATACGTTATATTTTTTAGAGAGTCCATACAGGGTTTCATCTGCTACTACAGTATGAACTATTTTTCGAGCAGTATCTTTAGGAAGTATTTCTACTTTTGGTTCTTGAATAGGTAATTTTTTTTCTTCACCTATATAAATCTTTAACTCTTCTCGTGCTTTGATTCCATTTTCTGTTTGCGGATTATATTTAATAATTTCTTCAATAGCTATGTTGTAAGTTTTAGATAAGCCATATAGCGTTTGTCCTCTTTCTACTTTGTGAATTAAAAATAGTTTCCCATTTTCGATAAGAGTGTCTTGTGCTTGTTGAGCATAGACGTTAGTAATACATGCGAAAGCGATTACTAAACAATTTAAAATTCTATTCATAATTATTTCAATGTTTCAATTTCTACTTTTTTATTTAAAACGGATAATTTCCATTTATATTTAATTCCTAAAATAAGGATTAATAGTCCTCCTGTTATAAATAATTCGACACTATCTAAAATGGAAGCCTTTACATTAATTTTTTCAAATAAAGCATAGGTTTGCAAAGCAGAGCCTTTAGAAGTAACGATGAGACATAAAAATATATTATTAGCGGCATGTGCCCCCATAGCTGTTTCAATACCGTCATCCATTATAATCATGATTCCGAACAGCAACCCAAAAAGAATGTATTGGGGCATAGTCAGCCAGAATCCATATTCTTTTATTTCCGGATTTAATATATGCATTAACCCAAAAAGTAATGCCGGAATAATCAATGACTGCCATCTGTTTTTAGTCCATGCTGCCATGCCTTGCATAAAATAACCTCTGAATAAAAATTCTTCGTAAAAGGTTTGTAATGGAATTAATGATAAAGAAATAATAGCTAAAGGAATTAAATTAATCAGATTGAAACGAAGAATATAATCTTGCGGAGCAATAAGATAATGTATCCATAAAATAAAACCCATAATGATTGTCCATATGAAAGCCGAAAAGAAAAATCTTTTCCAACGTAGGGTTTTGGTGCCATTAATAACTTCTATCCAAGAGCGTTGATGTAAATTTTTAACGAGTGGAATAATTACAAACAGTCCTACAATGAAAGGAATTAACATTAATAGCAAACTGACGTTTAGATTTATACCTAAAACAGAAAAATCTATTAGTGAAGCGGAATTTATGTCAAATCCTTGTGATTGTTTAATAATAATAACAACAGCAAGAGGCAGTGCTCCAATAAAATTAGTAGCCAAAAAGCCGATAAGAAATACTAAAATGTATTTCCATACTTGATTTTGTCCATCTAACGCTCGTTCCAAATGCTTCATTTTGTTCAATCTTTTTTACGTTTAATGGTATGTTTCAATTTCATTACAGCTAAATTCAGTTCAACAGTAGTTTCGGTACAGGATATTTTCATATTGTCATCTAATAATTCCGAAAGTAGTTCATTCCCTTTTTGTATCAAAGTTTTTTGATTATTG
>JAQVNO010000180.1 GCA_028703095.1 Bacteroidales bacterium | reverse complement strand
ATGGTATAATTGTGGAAAGGAACCAAATCAATAAAAGTGTCATTGGTGATTTTATATTCTGCTGCTAAGTCTTGCAATTCACAATTACCGTTTTTATAGCACTTTGTACATTCTGAATTATGTTCTGAGAGCAACAATTCGATATTATGTTTTCTTGCCGTTCTTACTTTTAATGAATTGGTAAGTACATTCATATTTTGATCAACTGGCATTGCACATGCAGCTGTCAATGTACGTGATCCTTCAATTTCAACCATACATACTCTACAGTTTCCTGCAATGCATAAATCAGGGTGATAGCAAAGTGTCGGTATTTTTACATTTACTTTTTTAGCTGCTTCTAATATGGTTGTACCGGCTTCAACGCTTACGTTTTTACCATCTATTTTTAAGTTTATCATATCTTTATCTTTCATTTTTAATATCATTTAACTTTAAACATTACATTTATTAATAAATCATTTCTTCTGTAAAGTTTGAAACAATAGAAGAAAATGAATTGGCAACCGATTGACCTAAGCCACATTTTGCTGATAATCGCATAGAATCGGTTAATTTTAGTAAGGTGTCAAGGTATTCAGGGGGTCTTTGTCCGCATTTAACAGCTTTAATACCTCTTATTAATTGTTGGCAACCTACTCTGCAAGGGGTGCATTGTCCACAAGATTCTTCGGCGAAGAAATCCAAGTAATTACAAAGAACATTATACATGGATCGGGAACTGTTGAATAACATCATGGAACCACCGGTAGGGATACCTTCAAATCCGATAATGGTATCATCAAATTTTTTACGAGGAACGCAAAAACCTGAAGCTCCGCCGACTTGTACTGCTTTGGTATCACCATCTCCGTATTCATCTACGAAATCTGATAATTTCATACCTAATTCCAATTCGTATACACCGGGTATTGGAGTGTCTCCGGAAACAGAGAAAACTTTAGATCCGCGAGAATCTTGTGTTCCTAATTTACTAAATTCACCAACACCGAGTTTTTGTATCATTACAACGTTGACAAATGTTTCAACATTATTAATAACAGTAGGTTTATTGCGGAATCCTTCAATGGTAGGGAAGGGAGGTTTGTTACGAGGTTCTCCTCTTTTACCTTCCATTGATTCCATCAATGCAGTTTCTTCACCACAAACGTAAGCGCCGCTACCTAATAAAATATCAATATGAAAATCAAAACCTATTTCTTTAATAGTTTCATGAAACTCATCCAAAACTTTTTGAAGTTCAGGAATCATATATCTGTATTCTCCTCTTAGATAAATGTATCCTTGTTTAGCTTTAATGCAATAACCACAAATGGTCATGCCTGCATAAATTTTTCCGGGAACTTTCAATAAAATATCTCTATCTTTAAAAGTACCGGGTTCCCCTTCATCGGCATTACAAATGACATATTTTTCAGCTTCAGGAGAGGCAGCTCCGAATTTCCATTTATAACCTGTTGGGAATCCAGCTCCACCACGACCTTTTAATCCTGATTCAATAATATCATTAATAATGTCTTGTGGGTCTTTTTTTATTACTTCTTCCAATACAGTATATTTTGTTCTACTCGTTTTACATACACCTCCTGGAAGGATATTTTGATTGTCATCTGATGTATGACAAATACCAAAAATTATATCTGTTTTCTTTAAATTATGTGAACTCATCTTCTTATAATATTTTGTTATTTACGATATTCATTAATTATGCTCATTACTTTTTCAGGAGTAAGGTTGGTATAGGGGTTTTCATTTATCAACATGGATGGTTCTTGATCGCTCCAACCGATATCATTAGTCTCTAATAAAGAGAACATATTGTCGGAAGTTGTTTGTCCTACTTTAATTTTTAATACATTTTCCAATGTCCGGATAATTTCTTTTTTTCCCTTCATTTCTGCAATAATTGATTTGCAGACTCTGATAACATATTTGCCCCTGGGTTCAGTATCTAAAAAGGAGTAAAATGATGCTGTACCATACACTTGAGCGGCAGAAATATCAAGTTGTTTGGCAATTTCATTCATAGCCTCTTCCGATAAATAATTTTCTTTTTCAACTACTGCTTGCAAAATAGGTATCAGCGATTCTCGGCTTTTTCCATATTTTTTCGTCAAATTTTCAATCATTTCTTTCATTACTTATTGTATATTAAATTATTATGAATATATGTTTTTTTTAAAATAATACTGCAAATGTATATAAAAAAGAATAAAAACTCATGAAAAGCTAAGGTTTTTTTCTTTAAATGCAGTAATTAAGTGTTTTTTTTTATTTAAAAGTTTAACATACAATATAATAAATAATATAAAAAAAATAAAAATTTATATGAATTTTTATTTTTTCGGGAAATAAAAGATAGTGTTTATTTGTAGAGTGACATAACAAATTACAATAACACTTCTTAATATAAAATCAATTTTTATATTTACATTAATTGAGCAGTTAATTCAATGTTAGTGTTAAGTAGTTTTGAGATAGGGCAAATTTCTTTTGCTTTTGTAGCAATTACTTCAAATGTAGATTGATCAATTTTATCAATTTTACCTGTTAACGTTAACATTATATTGGTAATATTTCCATCTTGGAAGGTAAGTTTAGCTTCGGTATCGAGATAAGTAGGGATAAATCCTTGTTCTCCTAAAAGAAAACTTAATTGCATTGTAAAGCACCCTGTATGAGCAGCAGCAATGAGTTCTTCAGGGTTGGTGCCAACGCCATCTTCAAATCTGGTTTTAAATGAATATTGTGTGTCTTGTAATACAGTGCTTTGTGTAGTAAGGGTTCCTTTCCCTTCTTTACCAGAACCTATCCAGTGGGCTGTTGCTTTTCTTGTAAATTTCATATATGGTTATTTTTATTAATGATATATTATTATACATAGTTAATATAATAACAATAATT
>JAQVNO010000067.1 GCA_028703095.1 Bacteroidales bacterium | reverse complement strand
AGATGAAGGTTTACTATTTAATGTTTTTTTTATCATTATTGTTCGATAATAATCAACAGATTCTTCGCTTCACTTCGTTATGCTCAGAATCTGTAACAATATCGGAATTTATATCGGACAATACTGATTTTTTTTAATATTAGACAGCAATATTGATGATGGAATCGTAAAAATAAATACAATAAATAATTATTTTTGTCTTTATATTTGCACGGAATTTTATATCTTTGCTTTTTAAATAATCATAGCATGCGTAAAAAAATAATCTTATTGTTTCTATGTTTTTTCCAAATAATCTATTTGTATTCAGAAAATTTGAAAGTTAATATTAATTATCTTGTCTTTTCAATTCCAGACGAGACTAACTATATTGAATTTCAATGCTTAATCTTTGGAAACACTTTAAATTATATTGTAAATGAAGACAATACATATCAAGGACAAGTAAACTTTGAAGTTATATTAGAGTCTCATGATTCCATTCAAATGCCAATTCATAAAAAATATACTTTTTTCAGCGATTCATATGCAGATTCTGTATTAATAACAAAAAAAAATATTTATAATCTATTCCGCATCCCTATTTCCAATGGAGAATATACGATGAAACTTATTTTTTCAGATGTAAACAATGATATAGATACGCCTCTTTTTTATGAAGGAAACGTTCTTATTGATTACAATAGGGAAATAATAAACATTTCTGACATTCAACTTATAAGTAGTTTATCTTTTACTGAAGAAAAAAATAAATTCATCAAACACAACATAGATTTCATCCCCTATTTTTCCAACTTTTATCCCGAATATATCAATCAAATTATTTTAATGAACGAGATTTATCATACAGATAAAGGAATAACACAGCAAGATTCTTTTATATATAGATGTTATATATCTCACTTTGGAACAGATATTCCAATTTCCGAAACATATATCAAACAACAGATATGTAAAAAGATAGACATTCATGTACTTTTACACTCTTTCAATATTGATAGTTTGCCTTCCGGCAATTATAACTTAAAAATAGCTATTTACACATTAACAGATTCATTGATGGCTTCCAAAGATTTATTTTTTCAACGAAGTAATCCCTCAATGGATATTGAAACCACAACAATAAATGAAAAAATTCCATTAGATTCTCTATATTTGTATTTAGATTATATATATGTGATAGCCAATAATGAAGAAAAAGATTTTATCAAACAAGCTAAAATACATACTTATGAAGAATTAGATGGATTTTTTTCTGTTTTTTGGAAAAAACGTAATCCTGAAAATCCTTTAACTGCATGGTATGAATTTTATAAAAATGTTATTATTGTAAACAATTCCTTTTCTACACTGACAATAAAAGGGTATAAAACTGACCGAGGATATGTTTTTTTAAAATATGGACCTCCCAACGAGATAGAGCAATACCCTTATACTCAACAATACTATCCTTATGAAATTTGGTATTATTACAGTACAAATAACCAATACAATATTAATTTTATTTTTTATAACAGGGATTTAGTCACAAATTTTTATCAACTGATACATTCAACAGCAAAAGATGAAATATACGATCCCCGTTGGAAACTAAAATTAAAAGCCAAAGACAGCTTACCTACAAGCATTGAAGATACAGAATAACAGTATTTTAATTTTTCATTCGTTAAACCTCAGAAATAACTGTATTTATTTCAATAAATTTTATATCTTTGCCATTCAATTTTTAAAACATTTCTTATCAATCAATAAAGATACATATAAATGAATACCAATACATTAAATTATAAAGTAGCAGATATTGCCTTAGCAGAATGGGGCAGAAAAGAAATAGAAGTTTCCGAAAAAGAGATGCCCGGCTTGATGTCTATACGTGAAAAATACAGTAAAGAAAAACCACTAAAAGGAGTTCGCATTACCGGTTCTTTACATATGACAATACAAACAGCCATTCTAATTGAAACATTAATTGAATTAGGGGCGGATGTACGTTGGGCTAGTTGTAATATTTTTTCGACACAAGATCATGCTGCTGCGGCCATTGCAGCCAAAGGAATTCCGGTTTTTGCTTGGAAAGGAGAAACATTAGAAGACTATTGGTGGTGTACAAGTCAAGCATTGACATTTCCTAACGGTAAAGGGCCACAACTGATTGTTGATGACGGTGGTGATGCTACTTTATTAATCCACAAAGGATTTTCTATTGAAACCAATCCCGATTTACTCAATAAATCTACAAACATACCGGAAGAAAAAGTTATTTTACAAACTTTAAAAAACATTTACGACCAAGATCCTACACGTTGGCACAGAACAGTTACCGAGCTTAAAGGCGTATCGGAAGAAACTACAACCGGAGTACATCGTTTATATCAGATGTTCGATAAAAAGGAGCTTTTATTCCCTGCCATCAATGTAAATGACTCTGTAACAAAATCAAAATTCGATAATTTATACGGGTGTCGCGAATCATTGGCTGATGGAATTAAAAGAGCAACAGATATCATGTTGGCAGGAAAAGTTGTTGTCGTTTTAGGCTATGGCGATGTTGGTAAGGGATGTGCTAAATCAATGAGCTCCTATGGTGCCCGTGTAATCATAACCGAAATAGATCCCATCTGTGCATTACAAGCCGCCATGGAAGGTTTTGAAGTAGATGTATTAGAAAACACATTATCCCAAGGAAATATTTATGTTACTACAACAGGAAACAAAGACGTAATTACAGCCGAACACATCAGTAAAATGTTAGATCAATCCATTGTATGCAATATTGGACATTTTGACAATGAAATTCAAGTTGAAAAATTGGAAAACATTCCGGGTATCAGAAAACGCAATATCAAACCACAAGTTGATGAATATATATTTCCTGATGGACATTCTATATTTTTATTGGCTGAAGGTCGTTTAGTAAATTTAGGCTGTGCAACCGGACACCCATCATTTGTAATGAGCAATTCATTTACAAACCAAGTGCTTGCACAAATCGAACTTTGGAAAAACGATTTTGAAATCGGCGTATATCGCTTGCCTAAACATTTAGACGAAGAAGTAGCACGTTTGCATCTCAAAAAAATAGGCGTAAAATTAACTCAATTAACGCAAGAACAAGCCGATTATATAGGAGTAAATGTAAAGGGACCATATAAACCCGATCATTACCGCTATTAAACTCAGTTTTTTTTATAAATATAAAGACATTCACATAGAATGTCTTTTTTATTTAATAATTAGTATGTATAACAGTAACATTTCAACCTCATTGTTCGTTATATAAGTTATTAATATATATACATTGGTAAGAAAAAGTTTTAAAATTATTTTAAAAATTTTGCTGTGGATATTCCTTTCTATAGTCAGCATCTTATTGATTATATGTGTTTTATTTACAATCCCTTCGATTCAAACTTATGTTGCTCAGCAAACAGCGAAGTATTTATCGGAACAAATGCAAGCTGAAATCACTATTGACAAGTTACATGTTACTTGGGATTTAGACATCATTATTAAAAATATTATAATCAAAGATCAACACGGTCATAATTTAATTTCGGCAGAATATTGCGAAGTTGATTTTCCAACTATTGATAAACTAAACAATCAAATCATCATTCCACGCATACATGCCAATGATGCAGAAGTATTTTTGGCTATTTACGAAGGAGAAGATCAAATAAATTTACGATTCTTGGTTGATTATTTAATTCCAAAAAAACGTTCAAAAAACCCTAAAAGCATTTCATTGAGGAATTTAAGCTTAGATAGAGGAAAATTTACTTTTTATAATGAAATTACAAAAAGAGAAGAATTAGACAGCCATTGGAATTATTCAAACATTGTGATTGACGATATTTTCACAAAAATAGATGAATTATCAATCATAAAAGACAGTTTAAATTTTGAAATCACTAAATTAACATGTAAAGAACGTTCCGGATTTTCAATCAAAAATTTCAAAGGACATTTACGCATCAGTAGATCCGGTCTATATTGTTTAAATACACATTTTACCACTCCCCATTCCTCAGAAGTTTATATTGATTTCGGATTTAAATACAATGATTTTATTGATTTTTCTGATTTTGAAAACAAAATTGCTTTCGATTGTATGTTATATCCTTCACTGATTTCATTCATTGATTTAACGTATTTTGTGCCATTTTTCAAAGGCATGGATGCATGTTTGCAAGCAGAAGCTACGGATATAAAAGGATGCTTATCTGAATTATCACTTCAAAACACACAAATCCATATCGATGACAATAATTTTTTTGAGGGCAATATAAACTCACGTGGATTGCCTGATATTAAAGCAACTGTATTCACATCCGAGATCAAAAATTTGCAAGCGGACATAAAAACAATAGAAAAATTCAAGTTACCTAAAGGGCAAAAAATAGAAATTCCTGAGATAGTAAAACAATTACAATGGATTAAGGCAAACGGATCTTTCAATGGATATTATTATGATTTTATGGCCAATGCAACTATTAAAAGTGAAATTGGCGATGGAATTTTCAATGATGTATATTTAAAGAAAATCGAAAAAGAACTTTTATACCAAGGTGAATTTACAGTTACCGACCTTGAATTAAATAAATTGGTTGATTACAAAGATATCGGGAACATATCTGCTCATGGAAAAATTAAAGGAGATAAAACTAATATTGATTCTGTTGCAATTAATATTTCATCTATTATTTACAAAAACAATAAGATTTCAGACATTAAAATTACAGGAGATTATCATTACAAACAATTTTCTTTTAGTTGTGTTTCTGCTGATCCAAATTTAAAAGCCGCCATTAACGGAATGATAGATATTAATTCATTGGAAAAATCCTACACCTTTGTTGCCAATATTGACACTATTAATTTAAGTAATTTACATTTATTCAGAATTGATTCAAATGCCATTGTAACATCATCCGGCATCATTTTACAATTTAAGGGCAATACTTTAAACAACATACAAGGAAAAGTTGATTTAATCAACGTCAATTATTTTGAAAACAATGTTCATTATCCACTTGATGATTTACATTTATCCGTTGACATAGATAAAAATCAAACAAAACATATCATATTCAGTTCTAATTCATTACATATTGAAGCAAATGGAATTTTTATGTACGAAGAACTGTTTCCATTTTTACAAAACGAAATCAATAAGTATCTCCCCCATGCAATTACAAAGAATAACGCACCCATTTCAGAATCAACAAAGCACATTGACATACAAATCTCTATGAATAAAGCCATTTCATTATTTGAATTATTGTTTCCCGACTTTATTTTTAGGAAAGGTTTTATCGCAAAAGCAACAGCTAATAAAATGAATAAGCTGATCAAATTATCAGCAAGCATACCTACTCTTGATATACATCAGCAAATATTCAAAGATATTTCCATTCAATCTCATAATTTATCGAATGAAATAGTGCTAACAGGATACTGCCATTCATATTGGATGGCTTCTGACACAGTGTCGCTTTTCAATAATATCAGTTTACAGACCAAAACAGCCAAAGATACTATACATTTCATGGCAATGGCAGACGGCAATCAAATTGGAACAATTAAAGATGCTTTTATACAAGGATATGTAAGTTTCACTTCTCCGAAGGAATTTTTCTGCGAAATAAATAACGGGTCCATCGTTATTGACACATCTACCTATTTTTTCGATCCATCCAATTACATCACCTTTAATAAAGACAGCATCTTCATAAAAAATATTGGATTAAGTAACAATAACAGACGCATACACCTATATGGCGCCCTATCGTCATTGCATACAACTTCATTACATGGCGAATTCAATAAAATAAATTTAAGAGATTTTGAATTAATATTTAAAAAATTCATGATATCTATAAGTGGAGAAGCAACAGGGAATGCATCTATTATAAGCAATCAATACGGTTATAATGTTCTTAGCAATATAGACGTTAACCAGTTTTCATTTAACGACGTATACCTTGGCGAATTAAAAGGAAAAACCATCTGGCAAAATGATGACAAAAGATTGTGGATTTCCGCTTCCATAATTCCCGATGAAAGAGAATCACAAGACTTAACACTTGACCTTAACGGATATTTTGACCCTATTAAAAAAACAATTGATATAAAAGGAGATATACGGGAATTTAATATAAAAACGCTAGAACCTTATGTTAACTTCTTTGCTTCAAAAGTTGAAGGAATAGGAACCGGATTTTTAACTTATTCCGGACCGATTACCCATCCAAAATTAAAAGGGAATATTCTCTTAAAAAATGGGATATTAGGAGTAAGTATCTTAAAAACGGAATATTATATAAAACAATGCAATATAGAATTTATTGATACCGGATTTATATTTAACAATATCCCTTTTACCGATATGTATAACAACAAAGGTGTTATTAACGGCATTATCACTCATCATCACTTAAAGAATTGGGGAGTTGATTTACATATTAAAGCTGATAATTTACTCGCTTTAAACACAAGCTATAAAGACAATAGTCTCTTTTACGGCAATGTTTTTGGGAGTGGTGATGTTAGCATTAAAACCAAAGATAAAATAACATGGATTATTGCGAATATGAAAACTGAAAAACAAAGCAATATTACCATAAATATGGATTGGAATACAACCGTAAGAGAGAATAAATTTATTGTTTTCGAAAAGCAATACCAAGAGGAAATAAAAGCTGATTCATTACAACCCACGCAAATGAATAAATCTAAATTAGCACTTTCGTTACATATAACTGCTACACCGGATGCGTTTGTAAGAGTAGATTTAGATCCTTCCATAGGAGGAACTTTAAAAGGAACTGGAAGTGGCACACTACGTTTAGATTTAACGCCGGAGGATAAATTCGAAATTTATGGGACATATATGCTCGAGAACGGTAATTTTGAGTTGAATTTGGGTAATATTTTAGCACGTAACTTTATTTTAACAAAAGGTGGCACTGTAACATGGAGTGGCAAACCTACTGAAGGCATTGTTGCCGTTAAAGCAACCTACCCTACCAGAGTTTCAATTGCTAATTTATTTCCCGAAAACGAAAACATGAATACTTACAGACCGATTCCTGTCAACAGTCTTCTTTATTTAAACGGAAATATTTTGAATCCCGAATTCAATTTCGGCATTGAATTATTAGATGTGGATGAAAACATCAAAACCCTTGTATATAATGCTATCGACACTACCGACAGAGAAGAAATGGTAAGACAAACTTTTTCAGTACTTTTAATGGGAAGATTTGAATCACGTTCCATAAGCACCAATACTGTGAATGCCGGATTGGGATATTCAATCAGCGAGTTAGCCTCTCACCATTTAAACAAATGGATGTCGAGTATTACAGATAAAGTCAATTTGGGTTTTTCCTATCGTCCAGGTGACGGTACAACAAGCAGTGATGATTATAATGTACAGGTATCAACGAATTTATTTGACAATAGATTAAGTGTTCAAGGAATATTAGACATCTATGGCAACAACAACAACACTATGGACAAGCAACCTGTAGGTGGAAATGTAGTGGGCGATTTCATTGCTGAATACAAACTCACAAAAGACGGATCACTTAAAATAAAAGCCTTTAATGTTGCAAACTATTACGATATTTTACAGTCACCAACAACAACAGCTTCACGTTCACAAGGATTAGGCTTATCATACACCAAACATTTTAACAAATTAAAAGAATTATTTGTTTCCAAACGAAAAATCAAAGAGAAAGAAAAATAAAAGTATCAGAAAATTAATCTTCTGAAATTTCTTCTACTATTTCACGATATTGTGTATAGACGTTAGCACGTGAAATGAAACCATAATACTTACCTTCTGCATCAATAACAGGCATATTATAATAACCTGTTTTTTTAAATTTTTTAACAACGGAAATCATACTCTCATCAGGGGCAATGGTAATTTCCGGTTTAAATATAAATTGCTTAATGGATGTATCATATTCTTTAGGATAAAAAATTATGTTTCTAACATCATCTAACAAAACAACCCCATAAAAAATTGTTTGTTTATCAACAACCGGAAATACATTTCTGTTGGATTTTTCGATTAGCTTTGTTAAATCATGTATATTTGCATTGGGATCTAGTGTTTTAAAGTCATCTTCGATCATATCCTTTACATCAATTTTACTTAATGCATGTTTATTTTTATCATGAGTAATAAGATCCCCTTGTTTAGCAAGAGATTTTGTATAAATTGAATACTTTTCAAAAGGATAAAAAACCATGTATGAAATAACAGTAGTAATAATCAAAGGAATAAACAAGTGATAACCACCTGAAATTTCAGCTATTAAAAAAATAGCAGTCAAAGGTGCTTTCATCACACTACCCATTAAACCTGCCATACCGGCAAGAATAAAGTTTAACACTGATAATTCTGTATCAAACATAAAATTCAAAGCAGTAACAATAAAAAATCCCGACATACCTCCCAGATATAACAAAGGAGCAAACACGCCCCCAACACCTCCGGCAGCATTGGTAAATCCGGTTGCAAATGGCTTAAACAGCAACAACGCGAAGACAAAGAGAATAAGTGTTAATTCGTTGTATTTAAAGGAATAGAAAGGACTATTTATAAATAAACTATTATTGCTTCCTGCCAGTAATTGTGCTATATTATCGTATCCTTCACCATAAAAAGACGGAAATAAAAATATTAAAACACTTAATATTACCCCCCCTACAATTACTTTCAAATATTTCTTTTTAATTATCGTGAATTTATGTTCAATAAAACTGGTAATACGCATGAAATATAAAGATAAAAATCCTCCAAACAAACCAAGAATAGCATAAAAAGGCAAGTTATACATTTCAAAATCAGGAACAGTAGGTATAGCATTAAACATTACACTTTTACCCAAAAACAAATACGACAAAGAAGTACCTGTTACGGCTGAGATTAACAAGGGCAATAAGGATAGCGTTGTTAGGTCTAACATTAACACTTCAATTGCAAAAACAATCGCAGCAATGGGCGCATTGAATATGGCTGCAATAGCACCGGTAGAACCACATGCAGCTAACAATATGACCGATTTATTTTTTAAATTGAAAAACGAAGCCAGTTGAGAGCCTATCGCTGAACCGGTCAAAGTAATAGGAGCTTCTAATCCAACCGAACCCCCAAAACCAACAGTAATCGTACTAGTTAATACTGAAGAATAAGTATTATGAAGTTTGATTTTCCCGTTCTTTTTTGATATGGCATACAATACTTTTGTAACACCGTGGCTGAGATCATCTTTTATAAAAAACTTAATAATTAATACAGTAAGTGTTATCCCTATAATAGGAAATGCCAAATATAAATAGTTAAACTCCGTTTCAGGAAAAGCTCCAAGTAGCGACTGGTGAGTAAAATACACTGCATTTTTCAATACAATTGCCGCCATCGCAGCTATACTCCCAATAAAAACACTTAATACTAATACTGTATTTTGTTCGGATAAATGGGTAATACGCCAATTTATCAGTTTATTTAAAAATATTTTAAATGTCATAATCTTGAAATGAAAATTGCAAAGAAAACACTAATGTCCATTTGTTTTCTTCTTTATCAACAAAAGAAATTGTTAATTCATTGGTCTTAAATTTTTCAATTCGGTATTGTCTTTCAATATTCGAATATTTATCATTAAATGAAACTTCTAAAAAATCATCATTCTCAATAATAGACCAATTTCCACTAGTTTCGTATAAGATTTTATTATTATAATAAGAAATGACTAAAATAGATGAATGATAAAATGTCCATGTGCTTAATAAAGATTCAACGTCAGTAGGGGTTTCGGAAATAGTTTCAATATTATTTTTATAAATTTTACTCATTTGCCATTGCCCTCTTATTTTATCTTCCGGTTTATTGCAGGCAATGAAACAAAAAAACATATAAAACAACAAGATTCCTATTAATTTCTTTTTCAACATTATTATCCCTTTTTAAATTGCCATATATTATGTATTTACAATTTTAAAAATAAAAAGCAAAGATATATTATTTATTAAAACAAATTTTTATTTTTTTTATTCTTAAAAATAAAGATTATACATAATTTAGAAACTTTTTTATCTAACTATTCGTATAAATTAATCTATTAATTATTAGATTTTGTTATTGTCTATGGATATTAGCGAAGAAGTCATTAAAACATGTGCAGTATTAGCAAAAGGAGGAAGTATCATATATCCAACAGATACTATTTGGGGTATAGGTTGTGATGCAACAAATTCAATTGCCATAGAAAAAATAATCAGCATCAAAAAAAGTCCTCCGTCTAAATGCATGTTGATTTTACTGGATCAAGCCGAAAAAATCCATAATTACATTCATAAAATGCCCGATATAGCTTGGGATTTAATAACTCAAACAACACGACCTACAACTTTCATATATCCTAAGGCTAAAAATCTACCTGGAAATCTGATTGCTAAAGACGGATCTATTGCAATTCGTATTACAACAAACGAGTTTTGCAAAAGAGTTATACGATTACTAGGGCACCCCATTGTGTCCACTTCGGCCAACTATGCAGGCAAAACACCTCCGATTTTATATAAAGACATACAAAGGGAATTGATGAATCAAGTCGATTATATTGTAAATCCGAACATATCCATTTTAAATGAGAATAAACCCTCTACCATTATTCGTTTCATTGACGATTTTTCTTTTGAAATAATTCGCGAATAACTTCAATCTTAAGAGATAAGAACATCTCATGAATAATTGTCATAAATAAGAAAATATTTCTTTTATTTTTGTACATCCCGCATTGAAAAAATATATATTTTTGCATACTTTAAAATCTTAACTATTAAAAATACGTAACATAATGAAAATATTAGAAAATCTTAAGTACACAAAAGATCACGAATGGTTAAAAGTTGATGGAGATGAAGCATTTATAGGTGTCAGCGATTTTGCTCAACATGAATTAGGCGATATAGTTTTTATTGATGTCCCTACTGTTGGTGAAACATTAGAAAAAGAAGAAACTTTTGGTTCTATTGAAGCTGTCAAAACAGTTTCAGACATGTACATGCCTATTAGTGGAGAGATATTAGAATTTAACGAAGCTTTGGAAGCAGACCCTGCTATTATCAATACAGATCCCTATGGTGAAGGATGGATTATTAAAATTAAAATAACAAATCCTACTGAAATAAAAGATCTTATGGACGCAACAGCCTATAAAGCCGAATTAGGATTATAATATAAATTTAGATTATAATATAAAAAAGTTGTTACACATTTGTAACAACTTTTCTTTTTAACAAAACAACAAACAAATTCAAAAGGCTATGTTCTATAAAAAGTAAGATAAAAAGTGGTATATTTGCAGCATGAAAATAAAAGAATTAGAGAATAAGTTGTCTCAATTATCAGAAGCTGATAGAGAGCGTGTTTACGATCAAATATTTCGGATTATATCGCAGTATGATTATAATTTTACTTCAGAAGAATTAAAGAAAAAAGAATCAGAAGGATGCGTTTGTCCACATTGTGGTAGTATGAAAACTATAAAAAATGGTGTCATAAAGGGAGTTCAACGATTTATTTGCAATGACTGCAAAAAGAATTTTCGTCCCAGTACCGGAAGTGCAACGGTAAATCTTAAAAAGAAAGAACTATTTAAGATGTATATACCACACATGTTATCAGGAAAATCCATTCGTTTATGTGCAAAAGAAGTTGGGATTTCCATACAAACATCATTCGATTGGCGTCATAAGATTTTATCGTCGTTTAATAAGCAACAAGATGATATTAGATTATCCGGAATATGTGAAAGTGATGATGTTTATTTTACCTTTT
>JAQVNO010000066.1 GCA_028703095.1 Bacteroidales bacterium | reverse complement strand
TCCGATATTGAGTTAAATCTTTTTTAAAGTGCTATGAAAAATATTGAGCGATTCTATAAAGAGCAAAATCTTTATCTCTTATCCCATAGTTGTTAGATATAAAACTATTGGTATTACCATTGATTCGTTTAGCTTTAGCATTCGTATGAGCACAAATAAAATAATTCATTAATATTTTTAGCTTTCTAATTTAACCGTAAATTATCATCATTCTTGAAAATTAATTGAATATACAATTTAAAAAAATGTAATTTTGCTTTTTAGTTTTAATCGCCTTTTTAAAATTTCAAATAGGTCCTATGTCCCGATTGTTCACACAAACATTACGATTTCTAATTCCCTATTTTAAAATTATTTTATTATTATATATCAGTCTTTTTACTCTTAAAATTGCGGAAAGTATTTTATTGCTCTTTTACGAAAATGTGCATGTATTTCAAGTGTTACTAAGAGCTTTTTATTCCTGTTTTTTAGCCTGCGGATTATTTTCTTTAGGGGTGCTTCCTTTCTATGCCTTAATGCGTTTGTTTTCAAAAAAAGGAGCTATTATTTTTACTTCATCTATTTTTGCTTTATTGTTTTTTGTAGAATTAGGATTGACTGTATACGCATTACAAACCGGCAAATTATTAGACAATGAGATTTTTATACGTCCGTTTTCAGAAACCTACATTACGATACACACTACAATACATCTTGCTTGGGTATTCTTAATTCTTGCGAGCATTGCCTTTTTTTATATATTTTTTGCTTTTCAAATACAAAATAAGAAGATTTTTCATGTTTTATTAGTTGTCTTATTTGGTCTTTCCATTGCAGGAGCTTTATTGATTTTAAATAAGAAAACGAGGACTTTACCCGACAGAAACTTTAGCCCTTCTGTACAAAACTACACTGTCAACAAAACCTGGTATTGCATTCAATCGTGTATAAACTACCTAAATCAAAAAATAAAAATAGCCTTACATACGAATATTTCCTATTTTTATGAACATCATTCCATTAATGCTTTTTTAAGTGAGTTCCCTGAGTGGAATGTTCCTGATTCATTGTATCCTCTGGAAAGAAAAGATGGGATCCCCAATGTGTTAGGACCCTATTTTCAAGAAAGTAAAACCCCACCCAACATCGTTATCATCGTCGTAGAATCTCTTGGCAGAGATTGGAGTGGTAATACGCCCGATAACATCAGTTTTACGCCTTTTTTAGATTCACTTTCCAAAACCGGACTATATTGGAAAAATTGCATCACTACCACTTCTCGCAGTTATGGAGCTGTGCCGGCCATTACCGGCTCACTGCCCTACGGCATGAAAGGATTTCAATTTGGCAATATGCCAAAACATAATAGTTTGATTTCTATTTTAAACGATAACAACTACCAAACCAATGCTTTCTATGGAGGTGATTTTAGCTTCGATTGCATTTCAGAATATTTGTTGGCACAGAAAATAGACTATATGTCTCCGTTTTATCAGGAATATAAAACCAATAAATCGGAAGAAATAAAAGGCAATTGGTGGGGTTATTTTGATGATGTTATGTTCGAAAAAAGCATGCAAGTGTTAAACAGTAAAAAGAATAGCAGTAAATTATTTAATTTATTTATTACCATTACGGCACATGAAGATTTAAAATTAAAAGATGAAAACAAGCAAAAATATTACATCTCAATGGTAAAAGCGCAAATTGATAGATTACCGCAAGAGAAACAAAAAATTTACCGCAAGCATTTGCTACGCATCGCTGCTACCTTATATACCGATGATTGTATACGAACTTTTTTTAATACATATGCACAACGTGCTGATTTCAGCAATACTATTTTTGTTATTACCGGCGATCACGCCTCGGGATTAAGCATTAAAAATCGACTATCCTACCATCATGTGCCTTTATTGATATGGTCCCCTTTACTCACTACACACAACTCATTCCCTGCCCTTATTACGCATAATGATATTACACCTTCAATAATACGTTTATTAAAAGATAATTATCATTTACAAACCCCTGACTTTGTTCATTGGATTAGCGATGGACTGGATACTTCCTCTATCTTTCGCATGCAATCAAAAATGCTTTTCTTAACGTATTCTCGTGAAATCAGGGAATTTTTATACAATAACTATTATTATCACAATGCCAATCAAACGGAAAATGAGACCATTTATCTTATTGATGAAAATCTTTCCATGAAAGTATGTTCCAATGATTCTTTACTTAAAAATATGCGAGAAAAAATGAACGTATATAAATACATAAATAATTACACCTATCATGCAGATAGATTGACTAAAAATCCTGTATGTAAAGAAGATACATATGTTTTGCTGCATCACCTAATTATAAAAAAACAAATATCCTGTATTACTCCTAATATTCAACCTAATAATAAGAATTTTAACACCTGCAATATTTTAAACGGCTATACTATTTCTACAGATAGTTTTCAAAAAATAAAGATAACACTAAAAGCCATGGTATGCGTTAATACCCATTTATTTGCTGATGAATACATGGATATAGTGTATAGTGCAAAACGTGCAAACATGGAATATGAATCGGAATCTAAAGAAAAAATTGCGAAGTTTATTGCAAGTGAAAAAATTGAAAAAGACACATGGTATCCTTTATATATCAGCAAAGAATTTCTTGTTAAAAATGCTAAACAGATAGACTTTTCTCTGTATATATCAACAGTAAGTTATAATCACGAGTGGGTGCCTAATTCGCAACTGAATCTTAAAAATATTAGTATTACGATTGAGGGAGTACGCTAAATTTATAAGCATAAAACATTAAAAAAAAAGCTACATTTGCAAATTATATATATAATTATTTTAGAACGAAACTAAGCATTAATGTATGAAAAATAAGTTCAGTTTACTATCTATTCTTATAATAGCAGTTTTTTATATTTTTTACATATCTAATACGAAAAGATATAAAATACCCGAGAGAATTATCGCAATGGATGTTCTTTCCTATTATGGATACTTGCCGGCAATTTTTATTGAAAAAGATCATACATTAAAAGACTGGAAAAATGAAGAACCTTGGAATAATCGCTATTGGCCCTTACAATTAGAAAATAACAATTTTTTGATTAAAACAACAATGGGTGTATCTATTATGCATGCTCCTTTCTTTTTCATAACTCATATGCTTTCAACAACTTTAGGCTATGAAGCCAATGGATTTACACAACCTTATGCTTTAGCACTCATCATAAGTGCAATGTTCTATGTTTTTTTAGGCATGTTTTTTCTTCGTAAGCTGCTGTTGAATTTTTACAATGATTTAATTACCGGCATAACATTGTTGATGATTGGTTTATCTACTAATTTATTTTGGTACACGACTACTGAAGCTCCCATGTCTCACAGTTATAGCTTTGCTTTATTTTGTTTGTTTCTATACTTTACGGATAAATGGCATAAAAATCAAAATGTTAAATATTCACTATTCGTTGGATTAAGTTTTGGTCTTCTTTCCTTGATTCGACCAACGAATGCAATTATTGTTTTCGTTTTTTTATTGTATGGTATAACCAATAAGAAAAACATTATAGATAAAGCAAAATTATTTTTAAATAAATACAAATCCATAATTATCATATCAATAGCTACGTTTTTGGTTTGGATACCACAGCTTTTATATTGGAAATCAATAACAGGACATTTTTTATTTTATTCCTATGCTAATAATGAAAGGTTTTTTTTTAATGATCCTAAAATTTTTCAAGTGCTTTTCAGTTTCCGAAAAGGATGGCTGATTTACACTCCTTCGATGATTTTTGCCCTTATAGGTTTGTTTTGGCTAAGAAAATATAACAAACAATATCTTTGGGGTATAGTTATATTTCTAATTGTCAATATTTATATTGTCTCATCTTGGTGGTGTTGGTGGTTTGGTGGTGGGTTTGGTATGAGAGCTTTTATTGAAAGTTATGCTTTACTTTCAATACCTTTGGCTGCCTATCTTTCCCAAATATTTACGTTAAATAAAAAAATGAAAATTATAATGCTTTGTCTAACAACTATCATCACCTTGCAATCGGCATTTCATACAATACAATTTCACTATAAAACAATTCATTATGAAGCTATGACCAAAAAAGCGTATATTGACTCTTTCTGGAAAATTAAGCCATCAAAAGAGTATAACTCCTATTTAAGTTATCCTAATTATACTGAAGCACAAAAAGGAAATCGTTAAAACATGAAACTAAATATAAAAACAACACTCGTCATACCTTGTTATAAGGTAGAAAATCATTTAGAAAAAGTTATCGCAAGTGTACCGGAATGTATTTCAAGCATTATTTTGGTTAATGATGCATCTCCGGATAATACAGGAAATATTATCAATCAATTAGCTAATGAGAATTCTCGCATCGTTGCAATACATCATTCAAAAAATCAAGGTGTTGGTGGAGCAATGCTAAGCGGATTTCATAAAGCCATTGAAATGGGATGTGATATCGTTGTTAAAATAGATGGTGACGGACAAATGGATACACGTTACATTCCTGAAATGATTACATGCCTTTCTGAGTCTAACTATCAATATGTGAAAGGAAATCGATTTCATAATCGCAGCATGCTTAATCAGATGCCTGTTTTAAGAAGAATGGGCAATTTGTTCATGGGTTTCTTACTAAAATCCGCTTCCGGATATTGGCAGATTTCAGATCCTACGAACGGTTATTTTGCAATTCAAACAAAAACATTGAAAGAAATTGATTTTAAGCATATTTCAAAACGATTTTTCTTTGAATCTTCTATGCTGATAGCATTGTACTATACCGGTGCCCGCATCAAAGACATTGGTATGCCGGCTATCTACCTACGCGAAAAATCAAATCTTTCAATCCTAAAAAGTATATTATTTTTTCCTCCTAAAATTTTCATAGCGTATTGGCGAAGAATATGGTTGCGTTATTTTATTTATGATTTTAATATAGGCTCCATTTATATTTTCTTTGGTCTTCTTTTGTTTCTTTTCGGATTGATTTTCGGACTAATCAAATGGATTCACTATGCTTCCATTCAAACTCCTGCTCCTACCGGAACTATTATGCTTGCCGTACTTAGTTTTATACTTGGTTTTCAAATGCTATTGTCAGCAATTCAATACGATATAACCTCAAAAAATCCTTTTCAATCAAATTATGAATAAAAAAATTACATCTTACATCATTCTAATTATCTTTATTCTTTTTCTGTTCTCATGCCATAGAGAAATTTCGCTTCCGATAACAGACAAAAACGAATATGTGTATATTGAGAACAATGTTTTTAAACTAAAACAAGATACTTTTTTCCCGATTATGCTTAATTATGTGATTGAATATCGCAATATCAATCATGAGTTTGTTGTTTCTCCTTGTAAATATTATGAAAATCCCGATATTTATGAATACCATACAAAAGCAGAAATCCGGCATCAGTTAGAGGGGCATTTTCAACTAATCAAAGAATTAGGATTTAATACCATACGTCTTTGTTTTGACCGTATAAGTTGCAACGAAAAAGGAAAGTACGGCTACGTAGCCGATGATACTTTTTTTTATATAGATGCGGATAACGATAAAATCATTGCGGGATTAAAAGAGTGTTTGCAAATTGCTGCTGAAAAGGATTTAAAAATTATGTTATTGATTAAACCTCCTATTCAAAACACATCTCTGGAAAAATTTACTATCAGATTATTAAATAAATTCAAAAACTATCCTACTCTCTTTGCTTACGATTTTATGAACGAACCCTTATATTTTGATACCAAAGCCAATCGTACGAAAAAAGAAGCTATGCAAATTGTAAGAAAATGGAAAAATATGATGAGTGAATTTGCCCCCTATCAATTATTTACAATTGGCTTTTCAGAACCTATAGAAGTTTTTGAATGGGACCCCTTTTTACTGCCGGTTGATTTTATTCAAATTCATACGTATCACCCCTTGCGGGTTCCCAATGAAATCTACTGGTACAGTAAATATATGAATAAGACCTGGATGGTAGGAGAAACTGCATTACCTGCTGACAATGTATCGGTTTCTTATGAACACCAACGTCAGTTTATGATAGATGCATTTCAGTATACCGTTGATTGTGGTGGTTGCGGATTTGGGTGGTGGGAATTCCAGGAAATTCAAAACACGCACTATGAAGCACAATATTCCGGTTTGTTAAATCATCAGGGAGTTACCCAAACACATGACGGGAAATATAGCATTCAGGGAAGCTTAAAGCCTGCAGCCTTAGAAGTTCAGAAGTTGAAAAACCACAAAAAAACAGCACCCGAACAAGCTGTTAACTATTATAACATGTTAGGATATACCAATTTTTGCATCAAAGGGAAGGTAATTGATAAAAAGACAAAAGAACCCATCGAAGGTGCGGTTATTCGGGGATGGAATGAAGATTGGTCCGTGGGGATGAACACCTTCACCAATGAAAAAGGAGAATTCACTCTCTACAGCAATGATGAATGTGTGCATTTTGAAATATCGGCTCCGGGAATGTCTAAAACTAAATTCGATACGGAAATTCATTATAAACCTGTTAGCCTAACAAATACAACTGCCTTAGATGATAAAAAGCTGGAATACCATATGATTTCCTACTCTCCTTTCTTATCCGATACAAACTTAACAGACAATTTTAGATATCCTATCTTTTCATTTAAGGGTGAGAAATTTATTCACTACAAATATATTGCTGAAATGAAAAATATATATTTAATTAATATTAAATAAGTTACACTATGAAAACATTAGAATCTTGGGCTGAAAAAAAAATAGGACCACTACCCTCCTTGGCTTGGTTGCTTATCTTCATTTTTACACTGATTTATATTGATATATCGTTTGTCAATCACTATCTTTTTAGAAGTTATGCTTTAGATTTAGGTTTATATACCAAAGCCTTGTGGGATTATGCGCATTTTCAATTTAACGACAGTTTAGTCTTTCGATATCATGCAGTAAATCTTCTTTCGGATCACTTTGATTTATACTTAATGATTTTTTCTCCTTTGGTGTATATATTTGGCTCCTACACGTTGTTAATTATTCAAATACTTGCTGTTATAATTGGAGGAATTGGTGTTTTTAAATTAACGGAATTATATTCTAAAAATAATATAGTACCGCTTTTATCCATGCTTTTTTTCTTTTCATTTTTTGGAGTCATACATACTATTTCTTATGATTATCATAGCAATGTAGTAGCAAGTATGATTATTCCATGGTTTTTTTATTTTTTCAAAAAAGAAAGGTTTATTATATCAAGCCTATTAATTTTTGCAATTTTAATTGGAAAAGAAAACATGGCTTTGTTCGTATTTTTTATATGTATCGGATTAATGTGGGATTATCGAAAACAGAGAAAAAGTCTTTATTTCTTAGCTGCTTATGCTGTATTTTCCTTGATATATTTTATAACAATAGTGGGTGTGATTATGCCTTCTTTTTCACATGGTGATAATTACATGGGATTTAAACGCTACCAAGCATTGGGGAATAATTTCCAAGAAGCCTTTGCATATTTAATTACTCATCCGTTTGAAACATTTAAATTATTATTTATTAATAGTTTAAACAACCCTGACTATAATTTCCTAAAAACAGAATTGCACCTAAGTTTATTAATTTCAGGATTAGTGTTTCTGTTTTTCAAACCGAATTATATTTTTATGCTCATCCCGATTTATTGCCAAAAAATGTTTAGCAATGACCCCGTATTATGGGGTATCAGTCTTCAGTATAATGTTGAATTTGCACCTATCATAACAAGCGGCATTTTTATATGGTTCAGCTCAATACATGATTTAAAAAAACAAAAAAGGATGGCACTCATTGCTGTTATTTTATGTATAGCCGTTACCAAATATACTATAATAAATCCCATAACATATCTCCCTCTTGACAAGGTTAATATTTTTAGGAAAACACATTATATCGAAAAAGATTTTTCCGTAAAAGAAGCGTATAAATTGATTAAACTTATCCCAAAAGATGCACCTGTTTGTGCGTGCACCTTGTTTGTCCCCCATTTAGCAACACGCGATAAAATTTATACCTATCCATTAATTTTCGACTGTGAATATCTTTTACTTAACCGTAAAAGCTGGACTTACTCTGAAGATGATTATAAATTATTGGATATTATTATCAATAAAGAACCTGACAAATGGGCGATTGTTAAAGAATATGATAATTTAATATTGTTAAAAAGAAAATAACAATCAGAAATTGACGCTTTCATAATCAACTAAAACAACCTTTACAGAGGTATCCAAACACATTTCGCGAGTCAATGCTCTATTGCTGAGACTATCTTCTATGGGCGTATTCCAAAAATGCACGTTTTGTGTGGGAAAGGATTTTGTTAAGAGTGGATACATTCTATATTCGCAACTAATGGCATGAGGTTGCAAGGCATTAATTTTTTCTTTGGTAATATTGTACCATTGCATCGTATCTTTCTTATCCCACCAATACAGATTATCAACCCATAAAATCACAGCCAATCCACTGTTTTTCACTATTTGCAATGCATCACAATCCGTATGTTCAACCATTAGGTTGGAGGTTATGGTATGTTTTTTTGCGAGAGTAACTAATTGTTTTGCTATTTCATTGGCATTATGAATTGTTAAATTTTTTATATCCAACCAATAATATGTTTTTTCAGGAGAAGATAAAGCATTCAGCCACTTCTCAAAGCTTACTTCGTTGATGGTATCATATGCATCATGTCCTACATAGATTGTTTTTTGATATTCTGAATAATAGAGATCCACTTCTAAACCGGCAAATAATTCTTTTTTACGTTGCGCATCGGCAGTATCGTTGGCTTTATGCGCCCATACTTTGGATGAAGGGTAAACAAAATTAGAGGTATTATCTATTGTTTTATGTGGAGTACATCCTAAAAAAACAATTATAAAGAAAAAGAATATAACTGTTTTTCTTATAACATTTTTCTTATGTAATATTTTTATTCTCTCCAAAAAAATCAATATTTTTTCTTTTGATATTAATTGAATGAATACTATAAACAAACAACTCACTGTTATAGCCTGAGCTCTATAGGTAAACCACCAATGTAAAAAAGAGTGATTAGCCAAAACAAAATACCAAATATAAGGGATACATGCTATAATTAAAAACAAAAAAGCTTTTTTAATGCCTTTTTTATTAAAAAAAGATACAACCAATATTAGCAACACACATAATAAAGAATTAATATAGCCCCAAGGAAGCATGTTAATATTTACAAGTACGGCATCCAAGCGAGAAAATAATTGTATTTGATCTGCATTAGATTGCATACGATACATTGTCGCATCCCAAGCATCTTTAAATACATTCATGTCGGTAAAAACTGTTGCAATCAACCATTTACTTATCCAAGTAAAACCATATCCCAAAGCCCACAACAAAGCAAACAAAATTAAAGTTTGAATATTTTTTATAAAATTCCCATTTTCAATATTATCTTTTTTAATTAAAAAATAAACCATTAACGGTATCCCAAGTGTAAGTATAGGCGTTGTAAGTAAATCCATATAAGCTGTCAACGAACCGAATATAAAAAAAATCATCGGAATTCTTTTCACATGTTGATTATTATAACATATTAAAATTGATGACAATAAAGCTAATACTATCACCGGAGAAAGTTGAATTGAAAATTGAGTTACAAAAAAATTAACAAACAACAACCCACTTGCCATAGCTAATGCATATATCAAATTTGTTTTATGATAAATAACGCAGCAAAAGAGTATAAACATAAGAGATGTAAAACAATATATTAACCATCTTATTTGAGAAAAATCCCCAATAAGAAACAAAGGTCTTGCTAAAAAAGTATTTCCGTGCCAATATCTTGGATATATAGCGTTTGGTTCCTTAGGTTCATTAACTCGCAATGCCAAATCTTCAACTTTTTTTAAACCTCCTTTTATTTGATGTTTTGCCCATAAAAAAGAATAAAATGGACGTTCATTATCTATGGAATAGATTTGATTTAAAATCATAGCGTCTGTAAAATTATCCAACTGATATTGTTTCTTTTTTATAATTGCACGGGGGTAATTGCCTTCATCCTCAAGAATAGGAGCCGATTTCTTGATGTTTTCTTGTATTTTTTGATTAGGTATCAAACACGATAAAATCGAAATTGAAACATATCCTATTATTAAAAGAAGAAAAACCATCAAATATCTTAAAAACAATTTCATCACTAATTGTTTATTTTGTGAAAGAGATACGTTTTAATTCATACATTTTCCTATCTTTTTGTACAATAACATCCAAACATAAGCCTGTAAAAAATGATTGTATAGCAGCCAAGGCAAAAAAGATGGACACAAATAAAGTCGGGAAACGCGGCACCAATCCTGTTTCGAAAAATTCAATCAAGATAGGGACAAATAATCCAATTGACAACAAGACCAATGCCAAAGCAAACCATCCGAAAAATAATAAGGGACGATATTCTTTAAAGAGAACAAATATAATTTTCAGTATTTTAAACCCATCTGAAAAAGTATTTAATTTTGACACACTCCCTTCCGGTCTGTCTTTGTATTGAACCGATATTTCCTTAATTGTAAAGCGTTTATCTAAAGCGTGTAGGGTCATTTCGGTTTCTATCTCAAATTTTTCAGACATTACCGGAAATAATTTCACAAATGACTTACTGAATGCACGATATCCGGTCATTATATCCTTAATATTTGTTCCCCATAAATAATTTATCAACCAGCGAACAAATTTATTTCCGTTGTTATGAAAAGTGCGTTTGTTTTCCATAAAATAGGTCGAAGATAATCGATCGGCAATTACCATATCTACATTTTCATTTAATACCATATTTACCATTTTCAACGCATTTTCAACCGGATAGGTATCATCTCCATCTACCAAAACATAACAATCAGCATCTATTGCCCGAAACATACGACGAATTACATTCCCTTTTCCTTGTTCATACTCAAATTTAACTTCTGCTCCGGTTGCTTTTGCTATATCAGCGGTATGGTCGGTAGAATTATTATCATAAACATAAACAATAGCTTCTGGCATAGCAGTCTGAAAATCCATTATAACCTTCTTAATGGTTTGTTCTTCATTATAACAGGGTATAAGAACAGCAATTTTATTCATAAATGATTCATTAAATAATATCTATATTTTTATTGATTAAATTCTATTTTGCAAAGATACATATTAACTATTCATAGAAATATGTAAATTCTTAAATAATATTAAAAAAAACTATTTCACTCTTATCTCCCTCTTCCACTGCCTTTTATTCACTTTTCCGCGAAAGAGTGCAAAATCCTTCCATTTTGCCAAAAAAAGGTGTTTTTGATGTTTTTGGAGGGTATTTGTAGCAGGTGTTAGGCTCCATGCATAAGTGTTTAGATTATATCATCCCCACTCACCCCATATTTACAGCGTTTATTTCCCCACTTATATACGATTATAATGTATATCTCTCCCACAAAAATATTCCAACTAGGGTAAAAAGTCTTTATTTTCCTTATTTTTACGAAAATAAGTATGAAACTATCCTCATTTTTTGGTCAAAACATCTCTATTCGGACGTCCCATGCTCATCTCGGGGAGCTCCCATGCTCTTCATCATGAGCTCCCATGCTCTTCGTGATGAGCTCCCATGCTCTTGGTGATGAGTTCCCATGCTCTTGGTGATGAGTTCCCATCCTCCCGGCAATGAGCTTCCAATCTCTTTGGTAGTTTTTTTAGGAAAAAAAAGAACCGCTGTAGGACTACAACGGCTTCTAAGGTATTAAAATGTAACACTTTATTCCTTCATCCTTCCCTACG
>JAQVNO010000065.1 GCA_028703095.1 Bacteroidales bacterium | reverse complement strand
GGCATGAATATCTTCGCCGTAATTTAAACCGTTGTAAACCGATATAGGTACAATGCCATAATTTTTAATCACCCATAATACATCAGCAAAAGAGCCACCTTGTCCGAAATTCAAATTACCATGCATTCTTACATAGCGTTTGGCTTTTTCATTATAGGTATTCCAGACAACGAACATAGGCGATAAGCTGACAGAATCATACCCTAAACGAATTATTTCCGATTCCAAATAGGAAATTGTTGACCACGACCAACAAGTGCCGGCTCTATCTTGCGATTTGACCGATGTTGCCGGTAAACGTTTACTATCGGTAAATTGATAGCCTTCTTTTTGGGCAGTATCTTTAGTTTGAGCTTGAGCAGTAAATACAAACGATAATATGAACGCTGCCAATAAAACACTTAATTTTCTCATTGTATTGTAATTTTATTATTATGATTTATTTATTTCACTGCAATAGTTTCGATTTCAATTAGGGCACCCAAGGGCAAACCTTTAACGGAAAAGGCGGCACGGGCAGGTGAATCCGTAGGATAATATTTCCCGTAAACCTCGTTCATGGCTTTAAAGTTCGCCATATCACTCAATAAACAGGTAGACTTAATAACATCTTTATAGCTATAACCTGCTTGTTGTAAGATAGCACCTATATTTTTCATTACTTGTTCTGTTTGGGCTTCAATGCCTTCGGGCATCAGTCCGGTTTCGGGAACAATAGGAATTTGTCCGGAAATAAACAGCATTCCATTGGCTTCTATGGCTTGACTATACGGGCCTATGGCTTTAGGAGCTTTATCGGTATGAATTACTTTTTTTGACATAATGATAGTATTAAATGGATTTTAAATTTTAATTTGCAAATGTACATAAAATTGACTAATTACACACAGACGGATAAAAATATTTCAAAAATTTATAGAGGAAAAGTACATATTTTTTTTGTGTTTTCGCACATTAGCTTTCTATACATCCTATTTTTTAGAATAAAAAAAAGACTGTCTTTACGGACAGTCTTTAAAACTAATTATCATAGAGTATTAGTATCTTGATCTTCTGTTGTCATCTCTTCTGTTAGAGTCTCTGCGAGGACCTTCTGTTCTCTCGTTAGCTTTATTCACTACGATAGTGCGTCCATCCATTTCAGAACCATTCAGTTCATCAATTGCTTTTTGAGCGGCGGCGTCATCATCCATTTCCACAAAACCAAAACCTTTACTTCTGCCTGAAAATTTATCAGTAATAACTGTTGCAGAATTTACTTCTCCGTATTTCTCGAAGATTTCTTTCAAATTTGTTTCCTTAACTGAGTAAGGTAAACTTCCAATAAAAATGTTCATTGTACAATAAATAATATAAGTTAAAAATATTTAGCAAAAGTACACTTATTTTCAATAAAGAACCACTTTTATAAAAAATAATATAATTATATTATAACTCGTACATACACAACGCCATAATTATTAAGATAAGGCACTTTTGACTAAATTATAGCATTATGATACTCTCACTTTTCTCATATAATTTACTTTTCCCATCCATCAAAGATGGATTCATCATACACATTGTGTTCATTTTTATCATGAGAAGCATACCAAGCCTGGGCAAAGAAAGGGTTGCCTTTGGCAATGACATCACAATTATAAGGCATCGGGAAACAGTCGGGGCACCAATGCCCTCCCAATAACACCAAAGTGGGCGAAGCCGTAAAATGATGTCCGAATTGACATTCCCATTCCAAAGGGCTTGCCATATCCCCTTTTATCATCTTTTCCGACAAGCAACGTCCTCCCCTGAATGTAGCTGCTTGCTTCATATCGTTTATATCTAATTCCGATATAGGTTTGTTTTCATCATACCCGTGATTCAAAATAATAGGTTCATTTTCCGGATGTAAAGGGGTATATATTTTCCAGGTAGGAATTTGTTTCCATTTTTCGTAAGAACCGAAATAAGCCGAAATTCTCGCTTGATTGCGGTGTCTTATCCAACTCATGGTTCCGTTCTTTGTATCATTCACTAATACATACATCACCGCTTTGATAAGAAAAGCAGGCACGATTTTTACCAAAGAAAAATACCATGGAATATGTTTTTGTAATTGTTTAAAATACTCATCACAGGGAATATTTGCTCTAAAATGCAAATAGTTTTCCAATACGTCCGCATCGGTAAACCAATAACAATGGAAATTACGCAAGGCAAACCAATGCAGATTAAAGATTTTTTCGGGAGGCGGGCAATGTGTGATTTTTAATAATTTTTTCACAAAATCATAGAATGTCAAACGATAAGAAGGACCGCTACTGATATTATAAAAGCGATTCCAGAATTCCTCGGGAACATTATCTTCACAGAGATTGGCAAGCACTCTGCCGGAATCGTCAATGGTAGCCCATTCGACAACGGCATCCAAAGGCACGTGAAAAATAATAGGATTTAAGCCGTTTAAAATTAAATCAGGATATAAAACACCACTTTGTCGCAAACACACCCATTTTTTTACTCCCGACTCAAGCACGATACGTTCAGCCTCACATTTTGACAAAGCATAATGGTCGAAAACAGCGGGATTAAGCGGATCGCCGGTTCTTCCCCAATGATACGGAACCGAACGATGTCCGGTTTGGGCTATAGAACCGATATACACCAAGGCAATCTTATCAGCATTGGCTTGTGCGTTGATGGCTTTAACGATATTCTCGGCAGCTCTAACATTCACTTTAAGTGTTGTTTTTGGGAGTTTATCGCATTGAGGCGAAACCATTCCGCCCACATGCAAAACAATGTCCATCCCTTTCACACAACGCAATACATCCTCATAATTTAACAAATCCCCCCAAATAATGTTGATACCTTCCTTGTGTTGGTAAGCAGCCATTTTCTTTCTATTTATCTTACTCGGACGCACCAATAGTGTTAGATTAAATCTGTCTAATCGCATACAGAACTCATGCAAAGCTGCTGTTCCCATTAAACCGGTGGCTCCGGTTAAAAAAATATTCTTTTTAATCATAAAACAGATGTATTTACATCTTATAAAATTTCTTTATGCATAAGTGAATAATTGAAAATAAAATCCCCGATTGTTACAATCGGGGATTTCTACATATTGTTTTTATTTTCCTTCCGCTAATTTTTTATAGCCGTTGTAACGCCATTGTGCGTTTTCTTTGGTTGCTTTAAACAAAATTTTAGCTTCTTCCGGAAAGGTCTTGACTAAGGAATTATAACGTACTTCACTCATTATAAAATCGTCGAACTTATTCCAATCGGGTTCTTTGCTATCTAGGATAAATCCGTTTTCGCCTTTTTCTTCCAGTTCCGGATTAAAGCGCCATAAATGCCAGTATCCACTTTCAACGGCTAATTTTTCCTGTTCTTGGGTACGTCCCATACCGGCTTTGATACCGTGATTAATACAAGGAGAATACGCAATAATTAATGAAGGTCCGTTATAGGCTTCGGCTTCTTTGATAGCTTTGAAATATTGTGCTTGACCGGCACCCATGGCTACTTGTGCTACATACACATAACCATATGATTTGGCAATCATACCCAAGTCTTTCTTACGGATTTTCTTGCCCGAAGTAGCAAATTTAGCTACGGCACCTGCAGGAGTAGATTTGGATGATTGACCGCCGGTGTTGGAATATACTTCAGTGTCTAACACTAAAATATTTACATTTTCACCCGATGCCAATACGTGGTCTAAGCCACCGAAACCGATATCATAAGCCCAACCGTCGCCACCGAATATCCATTGTGATTTTTTCACCAAGTAATGTTTCAAATCCACAATATCCTTGCAATAACTACAATCACATTTCTCTGCCAAAGGAATTATTTTATCACTGATTTTTTTACTTTCGAGGGTGTTTTCGCGCTTTTCTATCCATTGTTTGAATAAACCTTTTAATTCGTCGGAACAGCAATTGCAGGCGGTAATGGCTTCGTTCATGATGCGTTCAATTCTGTCTCTCATCTGACGGGTAGCTACTGCCATACCAAAACCATATTCGGCATTGTCTTCAAATAAAGAATTAGCCCATGCAGGACCATTGCCTGAACGTTTGTTCTTGCAATAAGGAGTTGCCGGAGCAGAACCCCCATAAATGGAAGAACAACCCGTTGCATTGGAAATCATCATTTGTTCACCAAACAATTGAGTAATACATTTAATATAGGGTGTTTCACCGCAACCTGCACATGCTCCTGAGAATTCAAATAAAGGTTGAGCAAATTGGCTGTTTTTTACATTGGCAGTTTTATCAACCAAATAATCTTTATAGCTCACTTTTTCTTGTGCATACTCCCAATGAGCAGTTTCAGACATTTGAGTTTCCAAATGTTTCATCTCTAAAGCTTTTGTTTTAGAAGGACATACGTCGGCGCAATTACCGCAACCGGTACAATCCAATACTGACACTTGCATGCGGAAATGCATACCCATCATTTCTTTGGGGGTTTTCATTTCCAAGGTTTTCATGTCTGCAGGAGCATTTTTCTTCTCTTCAACAGTCATTACCACCGGACGGATGGCAGCGTGAGGACAAACCAAGGAACATTGATTGCATTGGATACAATTTTCTGGTATCCATTGTGGAACGTTCACGGCAACACCGCGTTTTTCATAAGCCGTAGTACCTGCAGGAAAAGTACCGTCTTCCCATCCCAAGAAAGCACTTACGGGAAGGTCGTTCCCTTTTTGTGCTACCATAGGCTCCATTACATTTTTAATGAAATCGGGAATATTGCGGGTGTCTTTTTCTTTTTTAACTTCTATGTTTGCCCATTCGACAGGGATATCCACTTTTAATACATCACCTCCGCGATCAACAGCGGCATAGTTCATCTTAACAATATTTTCACCTTTTCTTCCATAGGATTTCACGATAAATTTCTTCATTTGTTCTACTGCCAAATCGTAAGGAATAACTTCCGATATTTTAAAGAAAGCCGATTGAAGGATGGTATTAGTACGATTACCCAATCCGATTTCTTCGGCGATAGCGGTAGCATCAATGATATACATATTGATTTTATTGGCAGCTAAATATTTCTTCACATTGTCGGGAAGTTGTTTTTTGGTTTCTTCGGCATCCCAGGGAGAATTATAAAGGAAAGTACCCCCTTGCTTTAATCCTCTCAAACAATCATATTTACGAATATAAGAAGGAACATGAACGGCCACAAAATCGGGAGTCCCAACCAAATAAGGAGCTCTGATGGGGTGATCACCGAAACGCAAGTGTGAACAAGTGTATCCGCCCGATTTCTTACTGTCATAATCAAAATAAGCTTGGCTGTATTTATTGGTATTATCACCGATAATTTTAATGGAGTTCTTATTAGCACCCACCGTACCGTCGGCACCTAAACCGTAGAATTTGGCTTCGAAGGTTCCTTTGGGTAATACGAAAATATCGGGTAATAAAGGAAGTGAACGATGGGTAACATCATCCATTATGCTAATGGTAAATTGGTTTTTAGGTTCTTTGGCTTCTAAGTTTTGGTATACCGATAGGATATGAGCCGGGGTAGTATCTTTGGAAGATAAGCCGTAACGTCCACCTATAATCAAAGGTTTTTTGTCGCAAGCGATATCTTTACGGTTGGCAAAAGCTTCTACTATGTCCAAATACAAAGGATCGCCATTTGCACCGGTTTCTTTGGTACGGTCAAGCACGCAAATACGTTCCACGGTTTTGGGAAGTATATTATTCAAATATTTAACAGAGAAAGGACGATACAGATGAACCGAAATCACTCCCACTTTTTTACCTTCATTTGTTAATTTATCCACCACAGTTTTGATGGTTTCAGTAACAGAACCCATAGCAACAACGATATGAGTAGCGTCTTTCGCACCATAATAGGTAAAGGGAGCGTATTCGCGACCTATCATTTTGCTGATTTTTTCCATATAATCGGCTACAATATCGGGAAGCACCTCATAATATTTATTCTGCACTTCACGTGTTTGGAAATAAATATCCGGATTTTGAGCTGTTCCGCGTGTAACAGGATGTTCAGGATTCAAAGCATTTTGGCGATAAGCTTTCAACGCTTCTTTATCCATTAAATCAACCAATTTATCTTGGTCGGGAGCTTCTACTTTCTGAATTTCGTGTGAAGTACGGAAGCCGTCAAAGAAATGCAAGAAAGGAACCCTTGTTTGGATAGCTGCTAAATGCGCTATAGGAGCCAAGTCCATAATTTCCTGCACAGAACCCGTTGCCAACATGGCAAAACCCGTTTGACGTGTACTCATCACATCGGAATGATCGCCAAAGATGGAAAGTGCTTGAGCAGCCAAGGCGCGTGCCGATACATGGAAAACACCCGGAAGCAATTCTCCCGCAATTTTATACATATTCGGTATCATGAGCAACAAACCTTGAGAAGCAGTAAAGGTAGATGTTAATGCACCTGCTTGCAAGGAACCGTGAACAGCACCTGCTGCTCCGGCTTCGGATTGCATTTCAACCACTTTTACCGGTTCACCAAAAATATTTTTTCTGCCACCGGCCGACCATTCATCTATATATTCTGCCATCGTTGAAGAAGGAGTAATGGGATAAATAGCGGCAACTTCGCTAAACATGTACGCAACATGCGCCGCAGCATAGTTACCATCACATGTCATAAATTTTTTTTCTGCCATAATATTTTATTATTAAGTTATTTACAAAAATGATTTCCTTTAATGAAATTTTTTGCAAAGGTATGATTTTTTTAGCTAATAGTAAAGCGTTTGGGCGAAAATTATGAATAATTATTTTCCGATATACGCTTTTCATGATAAATTCAAAAGGCTGTCTTGAAAACAGCCTTAGAAATTATAATTATCGTATTATTTGCACTTTCCGTGTTAAGATTCCTTGCTCAGTTAAGATTTTAAGAAAATACATGCCCGACTGTAAATTGCTTACATCCAAAGTGCTTTTCGTTGTATTGATAGAATGTTTTCTGATTTTTCTTCCCATAATATCATAGATAGATATATCTTTTATCACACCTTGCCCATCATCCAACGTGATTTGTTCATTAGCAGGATTTGGAAAAACAGATAAACTATTTTCCGAGAATTCATTTATACCAGTTGAATTAACGACATTAAAATGAAATGACATAGATGATAATTCCTGAATTGAATCACAAAAAATTATATCTGGCATAATGCCAACAACTTTAACAACCATTACGTGTTTCCCAGTGTCAGTTAATGTTATATGTAAATTTGTTAAGATATATAAACCGGAATCCGTAGGATTATATACATCATCTAATATAATACCTAACTTTAAAGAATCATTATTATCAATTTTTAATGACAATAACAAAATAGATGTATCTGTAAATGTTTGATTACTTACATTCGTTATGCAAATACCAGGTATTATCTTGGAATTATCTTTTAAATCAAATGTTTTACCTTCTAAAGGTTCTAACGTATTATTACTATAGTCTAAAAAATCAAATACAACCCATTTTAATGTATCGTTACATTGTCCAAAAGAAAATGAGTTAAATGTTATTAAGAAAAGTAATGTAAAAATAAATTTATATTTCATGATTATATTGTTTTTAAAAAGGTCTGTAGAAATCCTACAGACCTTTTATTAAAAATTAATTATTAAATGCATCTACCATAATATCAAGGTATAAATTTGTATTTTCTGTAGGTAACCCTTCTAATGAATAATTACCAATTAAAATAGAAACTGTAAATTCACCTAAAGTTCCTGGTGTTGTAGTATTCAACGGAAAATGAATAATTATTATAGGTGGATTAGGATCTCCCTCCGAAGATTCTTTTTGTATATTTATATAACCTCCAACAATATAATTAAAATTGTCTGCTACCTCAATTTCGCCCCAAACAAAATATGTTTCTCCCGTTTCCGGATCAATGTATATCCTATTTATTATTTGTGTATGTGTTTTGAATTGTTTCTGATGTAACTTAGTTTCGGAATTATTTAATGATGAGATTTTGGAAGTAATTTCCTCTTTTTGGCAAGAAAAAAACATTCCTGCTCCTATTGCCACTACAAATACTGTAGCTATTATATATCTTAAATTTTTCATATCCTTTTATTCTTTAACTGTTTATATTTCGTTTACTGCATCTTTTATTTGTTTGTGTGTGTGTGTGTGAGTTTGTGTTTTATTTATTTTTTTCAAGCATCAATGTACTTCATATTTACACTACGTTCACACCTACGTTTTTTTAAAGCTTGTTTTGGGTTATTTTTTTGTATTTTGAGGGAACACCCTCTATAAAAACCATTACCTCCCATACCCAACGAGCATTGTTTTGTTGTTGAGGGGGGGGGGTGAATATCAGCGTTTTACAAACAAACACTTGCTTAGCAAGCAAAATTAGCTGTTTGAATAAAGGTGTAAACAGTATCCAAACATAAAAACACAACCCAAAAGCATACATTGTACGTTTTGCAGCAACTATTATATAAAAAAGCACTGTACTCATCACCATTTTGGGTTTATATTTTACGCAGCAAAAATACATAAAAAACAATTCAAAAATCAATTATTTTCATATTTTTCAAATTATTTTTTAATTCATTGAAAGAGAATATAAATAATTTTCATACAAGTTAATATACCAAACATAACAAAGGGGAGAATCTCCAAATTAGAGGTGCTTTAAATTTTCTCCTTATATCTTTTCAAAAATACTAAATGTCTTTTGAAAGATGTCTTACATAATTTCAAAGATGTTAAACATAATTTTAACATTATCATATCCATTTTCAAATTTAGTGTATTTTTGCAAAAAAAATAACACCCTATAAGATGAAAATATTTATTAAAACTATTGTTATTATTGTTTGTTTTACACAAACAATAGTATCAGCGCAAACAACAAAAATTGATTTAAATCAAAAACTACCGCTTGACACCCACCTTTTCATCGGAAAACTATCGAACGGATTGACCTATTACATTCGAGCCAATCAAAAGCCGGAGAACCGGGCTATTTTTTATTTGGCTGTCAATGCCGGTTCGGTCTTGGAAACTGACGACCAAGTAGGCTTAGCACATTTCACCGAACACATGGGTTTTAACGGCACCAAACAATATCCGGGAAATACCCTGGTAGATGAATTGGAAAAGAAAGGTATTGTTTTCGGACGTGAAATCAATGCTTATACCAGTTTTGATGAAACAGTATATCACGTAACCTTACCGACCGATGACAGTGTATTGTTTAATATGGGATTGAAAATTCTGGACGGTTGGGCTTTTGGCATGCTGATGACCGAAAAAGAAATCGACAAAGAAAGAGGTGTTATCATCGAAGAATGGCGTACCCGTGTCGGAGCCGGCAATCGCTTACGTAATAAAACGCTTCCCATCGAATTAAAGGGCGCAAAATATGTTGACCGATTACCCATAGGCACCTTAGAAAATCTCCAACAATTTACCTATGCATCTATCCGCAATTATTATAAAACATGGTACCGCTCCGATAACATGGCGCTGGTTGTGGTAGGTGATTTCGACCCTAAACGTATGGAACAAATGCTTAAAGATTTCTTTGAAATGAACGATGCACCTGCTACGCCTTTACATCGTCCCTACTACAATATCCCCGATAACAAAGAACCTTTGATTGCCATAGCAACAGACCCGGAAGCTACACAAACACAATTTACCATTAATTACAAGCAACCCGCTTCTGAAACTGTTACCATAGGTGATTTCCGACGAAACATCATACGCTCACTCTTTACTACCATGCTCAATGCCCGTCTTTCGGAAATCAGTGAGCAAAAAACAGCCCCTTTCCAAAGCGCCTATACCTATTATTCTTCCTATTGGTCTCGCACAAGTGATGCCTTTACCAATCGATATGTTTGCAAAGAAGGAAAAGGATTAGAGACTTTTGAATTGGCAGTAACGGAATTGCAACGTTTAGCACAACACGGCTTTGTGGCATCGGAATTAACACGTGCCAAAGACCAAATTATCAGCCAATTTGAGCGCCAAGCCATAGAGGAATCAAAAAAAGACAGTCGTAGTTTTGCGTTTGCTTACGGTGCTAATTTTTTGAAGAACAATCCCATCACGAGCAGCAAAGATTATAATACATTGGCGAAAAATTTAATGGAAGGCATCAGCATCGAAGAAGTAAATCAATTAATTCATCAATGGATTAAGGATGAAAATATTACGGTAAATTTCACCTTGCCTGAAAAAAAAGGAATGAAAGCACCTACTGAAAAACAAATTCTTGCTTTGTTTGAAAAGAGCAAAAACACACAAACCACCCCCTATGTTGACAATGCAAACAGTCTTCCTTTTTTAGTGAAAGAACCTAAAAGTGGTACCGTCGTTAAACGTACCGATAACAAGGAATTCGGATATACAGAGGTTTTATTAAGCAACGGTGCTATCGTGATTATGAAACAAACAGACTTTAACAACGACCAGATTGTTTTCAATGCTTCCAGCTATGGCGGTACGTCATTGTATCCTGACAACAAATTGGTAAATGCCGCTTATGCAGCCGGTATTATTCGTGAATGCGGCATAGGGAATTATAATACCAATGCGTATAAAAAATTTATGTACGGCAAAAACTTTTCTATTTATCCATGGATAGGAACCCTAAGTGAAGGCATTAGCGGAAATAGCAACGGAAAAGACTTTGAATTGTTTTTACAAAACCTGTATATGATTTTCGAAGCCCCGCGTAAAGATCAAGACGTATTGGATAAAAACATAGATTCATGGCGTACCAATATCAAGATGCAGCAAAGCTCTCCCGATTTTAAATTCTCGCTCAGAGCAGCTCACCTTAAATACCCCAAGGACAAACGCAGTATTTTCGCTTTGGAAGAAAAACATTTATCTCAAATGAAAATCGATGAAATGTATACCATTTTCACTGAAAGATTCAACAATGCTGCCGACTTTACCTTTTATTTTGTCGGAAATATCGACATTGAAAATGCCCTACCCCTTATCGAAAAATACATAGGAGGACTTCCTGCTACACAGAAAAAAGAAACGTGGATAGACAGAAGCTCCCCTTTTGCCACAGGCATTATCAACGAAACGGTATATGCAGGCATTGATGATAAATCTAAATTTACCATATCTACCTGCAACCCCTTTGAATGGAATACCAAAAACCTCTTAGCCGTATCTTTACTGAATAATATTGTCAAAATTAAACTCACTGAAGAAATACGCGAAAATTTAGGAGGTACCTATGGTGTAGGTTTTGGACTATCAACACAAAAGCTGCCCCAAGAAAAAATATACATGAACCTACAATTGGGATGCAAACCCTCACGTATTGATGAACTAACCGATGCTATTTTTAAAGTAATCGATGAAATTGCAGTAAACGGTCCTACTGCCATTGACCTTGACAAAGCCCAAAAACAATTATGTAGAGCCAGAGAAGTTTCTATTAAAAATAACAATACCTGGCTTAGCTGGTTGAACAATTTATACGATTACGGCAGCCCTTTAATGACATTGGAAGAATACACTGCACAAATCAACGCTCTTACCATCGAAGACCTTAAAAAAGCAGCGTTTTATTTAAAACACGATACCTATGTACGTGTTATTCTCATGCCTGAAAATATGCAAAAAAAATAATAATTCCATCCGATGATAGAAACATCGGAAATAAATAGGCTGATGCATATCAGCCTATTTTATTTTAAACATGCTATGGAAAAAAAATATACTTTTGCATAATAAACAAAATAGCATAGAGCAAGGATGAGAAAAAACGATTTTATTCGTATTAAAGGAGCTAAAGTCAATAATTTACAAAATATCGACCTTGATATTCCACACAATCAATTTATCGTCATTACAGGTTTATCCGGTTCCGGGAAATCATCATTGGCGTATGACACCTTGTATGCCGAAGGGCAACGGCGATATATCGAATCTCTAAGTGCTTATGCTCGTCAGTTTTTAGGAAAGATTCGAAAATCTAACATCGATT